>NZ_JCACKM010000200.1:0-10588 GCF_059505385.1 Desmonostoc vinosum | reverse complement strand
TCGGGTGACGCTCGCAAGCTCGCTAACGCAGTCGCCTGCGGAGGGAAACCCTCCTTTACTCGCTGTCTCACCGTGTAAGCGCGTAAGCGCGTCAACCAAAACGCGAAATCTAAAAAACCTACCCATAAGAACTACCCCCCACTCCCCATTAAAATTATCGAGAAAAAACAACATGGAAATTATTGCTTTACTTGTAGGTATTTTTGGTACTGGGACTGCTGCTGGTTGGTGGGTAATTCGGAATTTGTACTATATTTGTCAGCCTAGCGAAGTGCTAATTTTCGCTGGTAGTCGCACTGCGGTTATTGATAACCGATCGGTTGGATACCGCTTGGTTAAGGGAGGTAGTAGCATTCAAATCCCGCTGTTGGAGAAAACTTTCCGCATGGATTTGACTAACATGATTATTGAACTAAAAGTATCCAATGGATATTCTAAAGGCGGGATTCCCCTGACAGTAG
This sequence comes from Desmonostoc vinosum, assembly GCF_059505385.1. Lineage (NCBI taxonomy): Bacteria > Bacillati > Cyanobacteriota > Cyanophyceae > Nostocales > Nostocaceae > Desmonostoc > Desmonostoc vinosum. The sequence continues at coordinate 10,127 of NZ_JCACKM010000200.1, read as the reverse complement.
AAGGGGTGGCGAATATTAAAATTGCTGGGGAAGAACCAACGATACATAATGCGATCGAGCGACTTTTGGGTAAAACTCGCCAGGATATTGAACAGTTAGCCAAGGAAACGCTAGAGGGAAATCTGCGGGGGGTGTTGGCAAATTTGACGCCAGAACAAGTAAATGAAGATAAAATTACCTTTGCTAAAACCTTGCTAGAAGAAGCCGAGGATGATTTAGAAAAGCTGGGATTGATATTAGACAACCTGCAAATTAAGAATATCTTTGATGAGGTACGTTATTTAGATTCTATTGGACGCAAACAACAAGCCGAATTGTTGCGAGATGCACGCATAGCTGAAGCCAAAGCCAAAGCTGAGGCGGTGATTAAAACTTCTGAAAACAACCGCATTACTAAACTTAGACAAATTGATCGAGATTTGGAAATTGCCAAAGCGGATGCAGAACGCAGAGTCAGAGATGCACTCACCAAGCGGACAGCCATGATAGCGGAGGTAGAGGCGGTAGTAAATGCTCAAGTGGCAAAGGTACAAGCAGAAGTAGCCGTGCAAACTGAACGCATCAAACAAGTAGAAAACCAACTGCAAGCAGATGTGGTTGCACCAGCAGAAGCCGAATGCCAAAAAGCGATCGCCAAAGCCAAAGGAGATGCATCTCGCATTGTAGAAGAAGGCAAAGCCCAAGCAGCGGGAACACTCCGTCTAGCAGAATCCTGGCAAAATGCCGGCACATCAGCGCGGGAAATCTTCATCTTCCAAAAATTGGAACCACTATTGAAAATGTTGGCTGCGGGAGTACCAGAAGTACAAGTACAAAATTTGACCGTAATTGATGCCACTGATGGTAATAATGTTCCCAAAATCGCGTCTTTTGTAGAGCAGTTACGCCAAACTACTGGTATCGATGTTACTAAGGTAATCAATCAACTCAATTCTGAAGGCAACAACCTCAAGAAACCACCAAAAATTGGTTAACTTTGTAGTTTTGTCGTAGTTAAAGGAGCTATAATCAAGAAATATTCTAGCTCCTGAAAGACTGATTAGCTTACCAGTTAAATAGACGAATATTATTAAAGTTAATCACATCGATATTTATACTTTGAAGGTAACTTGCTAACTTCAAGTCATCTGTGAGTACAAGATACTTCCCTCTAGCTAAAGTTAGAATTCCAGAGTCAGTCAGTCCGAACTTAATAAATTTATCAGTATTAACAGCAACAATACTCTCAATATAATGTTCATTCAAAATAGCCACATTTTGAGCAAATTCAGCAAATCTTACAAAGCACTGAAAACGTTCAGGTTCACCTAGCTGATTTGCAAGGCTATTCACTTCTGTTAAAATATTAGGTGTCGTTATAAATTTTTGAAAATAGTTTAAGATTTGCAACAGTAGCTCGTAATCTTCTGAGATAAATTGCTGAGTTCTGTTAAATCTTGATATCCGTTCTTTATTGACACTGCCGACTAAAAATAGAAGCAAAATATTGGTATCAATTATAATTCCCTTGTGGCGATAACGGCGAATAAGAGAATCAACGACATCTTTCATACTTGTCTAATTTTCATCGCTTCTACTTCCCCAGTTTCCGAGTTGATCCTAAATAGTTTATAAACACGCTCAATTTGTCGAGAAGAATTAAAAAGATTCCTTGTAACTTTTTCACGATCAAAACCTAATGTAATCAACCATAAACCCTTATCTTCAGATAATTCAACCTCTTCAAGCCTCAAATCTGGTAATGAATAACCCATTATATCTTGTAAAGATTTAATATACTCATAGGCAGCGTTCACAGCTGTTTTTACATCAATCATTTTTTGAATTTCTCACTTTTTAAATTTATTAATATTATAGTCATTGATCATTTATAGTTCAGCACAGCATTGCATAAACTCGTCGCAAGTTAAATTTAAAAAACTCCGCGTTACTCTGTCTTGAAAAGTTTCCTACGTCGAGGAACTCAGCTTTCCTTCGGAACGCGAACGCGAACGAGGGACTTTTTGCTGCGCTAACCTCTGCGTTTAAACTTCCAATCTCAATTAGTGGGTAATTCCCCTATCTATAACAGGTGTATCCAACCCCCAAAGCAACCCAAGACGCCGCTACAATAGTACCCTAAAGAAAGATTATGCCTAAATAGTGACACTATGACCTCTGCTATGACCGTCAAAACTAAGTATGAAGCGATCATTGGTCTTGAAACCCATTGTCAACTGAGTACCAATACCAAAATTTTTTCTAGCAGCTCTACAGCCTTCGGTGCTGACCCTAACATGAATATTGACCCGGTTTGCATGGGTTTACCAGGGGTCTTGCCCGTACTCAACCAAAAAGTTCTAGAATATGCTGTCAAGGCAGGTTTAGCCCTCAACTGTCAAATCGCCAAATATAGCAAATTTGACCGTAAACAGTATTTTTATCCCGACTTACCTAAAAATTATCAAATTTCTCAATATGACTTACCAATCGCAGAACATGGTTGGTTAGAAATTGAATTAGTCGATGCAGAAGGCAACCCAGTTCGCAAACGTATTGGTATTACGCGTCTACATATGGAAGAAGACGCCGGAAAATTGGTACACGCAGCAAGCGTTGGCGGAGCCTCTCGGAACGAAACTCGCCTTTCCGGTTCTACCTATTCTTTGGTAGACTACAACCGCGCAGGTATACCGTTAGTAGAAATCGTCTCAGAACCAGATTTGCGTTCTGGGCAAGAAGCGGCTGAATACGCTGAAGAATTACGGCGAATTGTACGATACCTTGGTGTCAGCGATGGCAACATGCAAGAAGGATCTCTGCGTTGTGATGTTAATATTTCTGTACGTCCGGTAGGACAAAAGGAATTTGGTACCAAAGTAGAAATTAAAAATATGAACTCGTTCAACGCCATCCAACGAGCGATTGAATACGAAATTGAGCGACAAATCGCCGCCGTCGAAGCAGGAGAACGGATCATCCAAGAAACGCGTTTGTGGGAAGAAGGTTCGCAACGTACAATTAGTATGCGAACTAAGGAAGGTTCCAGCGATTACCGCTACTTCCCCGAACCAGATTTAGCACCAATTGAAGTCTCAAACGAACAGTTAGAAAAGTGGCGTAGCGAACTACCAGAACTACCAGCCCAAAAACGCCACCATTACGAAAGCGATTTGGGACTTTCGGCTTACGATGCGCGGGTGTTGACAGAGGAGCGTTTCGTGGCTGAATATTTTGAAGTTGCGATCGCAGCTGGTGCAAATCCTAAAGCCGCAGCTAACTGGATTACTCAAGATATCGCCGCCTACCTCAACAAGCAAAAACTCAACATCGGCGACATCGCCTTAACCCCTGCTAATCTCGCTAATGTAATTACTCGCATCGAAAAAGGTAAAATCAGCAACGCTCAAGCTAAAGAAAAGCTAGCAGATTTACTGAGTGGTGTTTCTCCTGAGAAAGCTTTTGCTGGTCAAGAACTCATCAGTGATCCTAGTGTATTAGAACCAATCGTTGATGAAGTTATAGCCGCCAACCCTAAAGAATTAGAAAAGTATCGCAGTGGTAACACCAACCTCAAGGGCTTCTTTGTTGGTCAAGTATTAAAAAAGACAGACAAACGTGCCGATCCCAAGTTAACTAACGAACTAGTAGAGAAAAAACTCAATACCTAGCTTTTGGTAGTTTTTTCACAAAATCTTCACCAAAACCTCAAAAAAGCGGGTGATGACCCTCATATCGGAAATGTTAGACTATGGTATGTAGATGCACCCTGATGATCTGGAGAGCTACTTAAGTGGCTCTCTTTATTTATGGGGAGTGGGGAGTAGGGAGTGGGGAGTGGGGAGTGGGGAGTATAAACCCTGTGATTTGAGGGTTTTGAGTAATCAATAATGTCCTAACTGCCTATATTTCTATGATGCTCGTAAGTAATTCGTAATTAATACATACTTTAAGAACGTTAACGCTCAGAATAATATAAAGTATGAATAAAATGCACTCTGATGATCTGGAAAGTTACTGAAAGTGGCTCTCCTTTTGACAATGGAATGTAAAGGATAATGGCAGATTGGCAAAAGATAACTGGTGGTGTCACAGCAGCTAGGGGATACAAAGCGGCAGGAATTACCGCAGGACTAAAACCTTCGGGGTTGCCAGATTTAGCTTTGATAGTGTCAGACGTAGAAGCGATCGCAGCTGGTGTATTTACTACTAGCCAAGTAAAAGCCGCCTGTGTCGATTATTGCCGTCAACGCTTGCAAGCCAAACACGGCGCCCGTGCTATTTTATGTAACGCCGGACAAGCCAACGCCGCCACAGGAACTCAAGGCTGGTTTGATGCCCTAGAGTCAGCTATGGCATTAGCCCAAGTACTGAAAGTACCCTCCGAATCCGTATTGCTAGCTTCTACCGGTGTAATTGGGCAAAGAATTCCCATAGAAGTACTCAAAGCCGGAATTCCCAACTTAGTAGCAGCATTATCAGAAACCGGCTCAGATGCCGCTGCTGGGGCAATTATCACTACAGATTTAGTCACAAAATCCATAGCCTTAGAGACAACTATCACCGATCGCCCGGTGCGAATTGGTGGGATCGCCAAAGGTTCCGGGATGATTCACCCCAACATGGCAACAATGCTGGCATTTGTCACCTGTGACGCAGCAGTTTCGCCCCATCTTTGGCAACAAATGTTAGCCAGGGCAGCTGAGAGAAGTTTCAATTCCATCACCGTAGATGGTGATACCAGCACCAATGACAGCTTAATCGCCTTAGCAAACGGCCAATCCCGCACCCCAGCAATTACCGAAATGGGTGCAGAAGCAGAGAAATTAGAGGCAATGTTAACAGCAGTATGCCAGCATTTAGCCAAGGCGATCGCTCGTGATGGTGAAGGGGCAACTTGTCTAATTGAAGTGCAAGTTACAGGCGCACATGACGAACAATCAGCTCGGCAAATCGCCAAAACCATTGCTGGTTCATCCCTAGTTAAATCTGCAATCTTCGGACGTGATCCCAACTGGGGACGCATCGCCGCCGCCGCTGGACGTGCAGGTGTGCCGTTTGAGCAAGAAAATCTCCAAATTAAATTAGGGAATTTCCTAATGCTAGAAAATGGTCAACCTTTGCCATTTAATCGTCCAGCAGCGAGTACATATTTGAAACAAGCGGCCGCTGGTGCTTATCTTGAAGAAGATACGGTGTTAATCTCCGTCAGCGTTGGCAATGGTCATGGTACAAGTAAAGCTTGGGGTTGTGACTTGAGTTATGATTATGTGAAAATTAACGCCGAATATACAACTTAAAAATTCAAAATTCAAAAATAACTGAGATTTTGCACCATTCTTAATAACTGTAGGGTGGACACTGCTTATCAAATAAAAGTCAGGGTTTGAGCAAACTATAGGCAGTTTCCACCTGATAAGCTGTTCCATATATAACTTGCATAATTAGGGCGGGCAAGATGCCCACCCCACAAGAGTTTTATTTAATTTGATTATGTAATTTAGATGTTTTTTAGCTTATCAAGTTCGGGAATTACTTATTATTAAAATTTCTCCCTGTCCCCCGTGTCTCCGTGTCAGCCCTAACGATAAGTCTTCAGACGAACACGATATGACAATCATTTTGGAATTCAGAGTGTACCTTTTGGGAATCTTGCTACATGTAGCGTTTTGCACAGAAGCGATATGACTTCACAAGAAAAAACTCAACGCATTCAATTAATTTTTAATTTTTCACCAGAACTTTATCAGACACTAAATAAACTATCTCAACAAATTCAAGCAGAAAATGCGGAAGTATTGATAAAGGCGATCGCACTCTTGGAAATAGCAACAGAAGCCAAGCAAAAAGGCAAACATCTCCAGATTGTAGACGAAAATCAAAATTTAGAAGCAGATTCAATAGATTTAGCCAATATAATTGCTCATCAAGTTGAAAAACCACTGGTTATATCAAAAATTAACTTAGATTCACAACCCGACACAGAACTTGAGCGCAAACTACGAGAGATTAAATTTAAGCAAGAATTAAGAAAAGATTGGATATTATTTATTGCCAGAGATATAGTAATCTTTTCTACCCTCATCCTTTTCTTTTTGATTATTACTGGCTATTCTCTGTTAACTCTACTTAGGGCTTGCTGAAAAATCTTCTGGCTGGGGTAGCGAACAGTTTCATCCTGGTTTTTTGTCATATACCAATCCTAAATCATTCGCGGTCTCCCTCTTTGGCGGAGACTATATCTAATTAGCTGAGAAAAAAGTATCATTCTGTACAAAAATCCTGCATTACCTATAAACATTAATTTACTTAAATTTTTTTGGACAAAACACCTATCTTGTGAACATTCCCTAAATTTGATTGCTATATTATACTAAATAACTCTTTTGGCAAGGATTTAAAAGCTGTGCGGGACGATTTACAAGGCTTAGAAATTAGTCGAAAGGAACTACAAAAACTAACTAACTTGCCTGTTAAGGATGAGCTTATAATCATTACAAACCCTCTGAAAAACTTGAGCCAAGAATTTATCACAAAAGTTCAAGGTTCCGAGGGTGTAACTGTAGCTTTTATTGGATTTTCTGCATTTGTGTTTTGCTATCTGATATTTGATGTTATTGTTAAAATATTTGCCAATTGGCTCACAACTCCATCTTGGATATTGTTAATAGTTTTAGGACTTTGGGTTGGTGGTGCTACACAAATTATTTTATACGTTCTCTGGAAAAACAGAATTAAATTTGTCAAAAGAAATATGACAAGCTCATTGCAAATTCTCTTAAACGATGTTGATAGATATAATTCTGTGATTAAAGCAATAGACATCAACGACCAAATAGAAGAAGCAGGTAACTCAGAAGTAACTATCCAAGAAAGAGAAACAATTGTCGAAGCACTTAAACTCACTAGAGCAGATTTGATTCGTGCTTTAAAGACAGAAAGAATATTAAGAGAAAATCAAAGCTTTATTCTCAAAAACACAGAGTTATTTGTCAATAATTTAGCAACTTTAACAGCCATGCAAGTCACCGAACAAGCTACTGAACATGGAAGGCTGCTAAATGAAGCGCTGCAAATTGCATTAGATGTGCAACACGAAATGAAAAGGTTACAGAGCCAGCGTTAAATAAACTGATAACTGATTCTATAATCCTGCTCACGACAGCGATCCCCGGTTTAACATAAAGAAATATTCATGAAACGATCGCTTACTAGCATGGACTGGACAGAAATTAGAGGCAACTGGGTGATCATTCCCCGAAATCCCGTCGGTATCATTCATTTCTTGGGAGGTGCATTCGTCGCCACTGCACCCCACTTAACTTATCGTTTATTATTAGAACAACTTGCCAGTAAAGGATATGTTATTATTGCTACACCTTTCGTTAATACGCTGGATCATACTGCGATCGCCAAATCTGTGCTACTCAACTTTGACCGCACTCTCGAACGCCTACAAGATTCTGGCGCATTACGCAAACTTTATCTCCCCATCTACGGTATTGGTCACAGCATGGGCTGTAAACTCCATCTACTGATTGGTAGTCTCTTCAAAGTCGAACGCGCAGGCAATATTTTAATATCCTTCAACAACTACGCTGCCCGCGATGCCATACCCCTAGTGGAACAGTTTAATACTACTTTTGCGATCGAGTTTACCCCAACACCTCTAGAAACCAACCAGTTAGTCCAACAACGCTATAACGTCCGCCGTAACTTACTCATCAAATTTAACAACGATAACCTTGACCAATCAGCAGCTTTAACCAAAATTTTGCAAGCACGCTTTTCGGAAATGGTGACAGCACAAATTTTAACTGGAACTCACACCACACCATTAGGTCAAGATATCAAATGGCAAAGTGGAGCGTCTTTCACTCCCTTTGACGCCTTTGGCCAATGGTTCAAGCAAGAAGTTTACCGAGACTTGAACCAGCTACAACGTACAATCCTTTTGTGGCTTAATCCTCTTTCACCTCCATGAGATTTTATGCTGTTCAAAAAATATTAACAGATAAGTTTTAGCATAAAAATAATCATTTCCTATTACATATAAAAATCTTACTAAAACTATTAATGATTCTCTCCCGCGTTTTTTATGTTTCAAATATTAGTAATTGATGATGACTATTCAATACAAATACTCCTGAAGAGGATGTTAGAAAAACAGGGTTATGAAGTAGTTGCTACCAGCGATGGAGAAGAAGGAATTAGCCAAGCACTTGCTTGCCATCCAGCACTAATAATTTGTGACTGGATGATGCCAGGATTGAATGGTTTAGAAGTTTGCCATCGTATAAAGACAGATCCCAAGTTATCCACTACATTTTTTATTTTATTAACATCCTTAGATTCCGTTGCCGATCGCGTCAAAGGGCTAGATGCTGGTGCTGATGATTTTATCTCCAAACCCATCGAGCAAAAAGAATTACAAGCACGAGTCAGAGCAGGATTACGTCTACATCAATTGAGTCGGGATTTGCAAACCCAAAAATTGCTTTTAGAGGCAGAACTAGCAGAAGCGACAGAATACGTGCGATCGCTTCTCCCTGTTCCCATGATTGAGCCATTCAATATCAATTCCCGATTTCTACCTTCGCGGCAACTTGGTGGCGATTGTTTTGATTACTATTGGCTTGATTCTAATTATCTAGCAATCTATTTACTAGACACTGCCGGACACGGACTTAAAGCCACTCTTCCCTCTGTTTCAGTACTGAATCTACTGCGTTCTCGTGCCCTCAAAAGTTTGAATTATTATCAACCCAGTGATGTACTAAAGGGTTTAAATGATACCTTTCAAATGAACTATCAAAATGATAAGTACTTTACAATTTGGTACGGAGTTTATAACAGAGTCAAACGCGAATTAATTTATGCTAGCGCCGGACACCCACCAGCAATCTTAATCACCGGGAAATCTCCCAAAAATTCTGAAGTTAAACTATTAAAAACTTCTGGAATGCCAGTTGGGATGTTTCCAGAAGCAAAATACGTTGATGGATTTTGCAATATCGAAAGATTTAGTAATCTTTACATTTTCAGCGATGGAGCTTATGAAATTACTAAACCAGATGGTACTCTGTGGAGTTTGGATGCTTTTATTGAGCTACTAGTAAGCTTACAGCATCCCTTTGACGACCAATTAGAGCAAGTACTAAACTACCTGATCGCATTGAATGCTAGAGAAAACTTTGATGATGATCTATCTATCCTTCAGATTAAATTTGATTAATTAATTTTGAGATACCAAGTTTTGATTAAACGCTTCTTGGCTAGGAAATATTTCAAACACCTTATCCATATTCGTGAGTTCAAGTAATATCCTTACTTGCTCATTAATTGAGCAAACGACTAACTTTATATTAGCTGCACGTAGAGTTTTAAAAGCCAATACTAAAGCACCTAGACCAGAACTATCCATAAACGTCACATTTTGAAAATCAACTAACACAATTTTGGCTACATTTTCGCTGATAATTGGAGTTATTTTTTGCCGAAACTCTTGTGAGGTTGCGGCGTTGAATTTACCACTGAGTTTAATAACTTTTACTTGCTCTTTCATAATGTGCCACGCTGATTTATAGATAATGATGCCCTGTTTTTGCTAGTATATCCCAATCATATAGCATTTAAAAAAAGCTTACCAGATAAAAATCAGGAATTAATCAAAACATAGTTTTTATCAGTGCTTCTAGATTATAAAAGACAAATTATCAGTGATTTTGTCTGATACCTATTTTAAACTTATTAGTATAATTCCGAATTCCAGCACATAGAAAAATACTTATTAAAAGCTGTTTTCAACACATTATATCTATTAAGAAAAAAGCTATAGGAGTATAAAGAAGCGTGAGTGTATAGAAAAAACATTTTTATCCTTTGATTGTGAACTCTGTTATGGTGTCTATTACACGAATTATGAGCCACCAAAATCTACTTTCTATTCATACAGATTGTTTTTTACATTTCCTAAGTCCTGTTGGTATAGAAATCATATTTAATTTCTGCGAAGCCAGTCCTGTTAAGCATTAAGTGTTAACTAGTTCCGTGGGTTTAAGTCCCCCGGTTCTATAACTGGCAAGTTTTGTGTATTACGAATTACGCGCTTCGCAGCGTAAAGCCTGCGGCATAGCTTCGCTTAGAGC
>NZ_JCACKM010000199.1:0-10712 GCF_059505385.1 Desmonostoc vinosum | reverse complement strand
AAGCAATTGCAAACTGCTTAAACCGCAAGTGTTTCGGCTTTTCTTAGTGCCATTCCATCTAATACGGGAATAGTACGGGTTGCCAGTTTTCCTTTGGTGTTACCTTTACGGATAATTAACTCAGGTCTGACTCTGCCCCTGCTGTCATAAACATCCTTAATTTTGAGGGTGACACATTCCTTAACCCGGCAAGCGGTGTAAAGCATCACGGCACAGAGGGTTTTATCTCTGAGTGTGGTTAACCCTAGGGTAAATAAGCGCTCAATTTCTTGAATAGTCAGGACTTTTGCTTTCCCGTGACGGTCGATTTTCACCCTTGAAGTCTCTATGCGCGATAGTAAATTATTATCGCCGGTGCATGGTACGCAATAATTGAAATATCGCTGCTAATTGATTTTATTCAACATGAGTGAGCTATCTAAAGCAAGCCGAAATCGGATATTGCCGCAGGCGACGTTAACACCCGAACAATTGCATCGTCGCAAACTCCAGCGTCATGAACTGGGTGCGCGATGTCGGGCAATTTTTGAGAGGATTCGTCCTCAACTAATTGAAAACCATTACAACTGGTTGATTGCCATAGATGCAGATAGCGAAAACTACCTCATCGACCCTGAGTTAAAAGGTTTACTCCAACAGGTTCGCAATCAGTATATTAACCCAGATGCCAAGCTGACTATTTTTCGACTGAATGAAACTGGAGCCTGCGGCACAATATGATTGACGGCAGGTTTGGTGATAATGGGGAGTTGCTGTTTGAAATACAATTAGTCGCTGTGAATGGAGAGCGATTTGAAGTTGAAGCACTGTTTGATACAGGTTTTACCTCTGGGTGGTTGTGCATTAATTCTCAAGACCTGGAAGCTCTGGAATGGTCTATAATCCTACCTCAAATTGAGATGCAAACAGCAGCTGGGTTAGAGTATTTTGACTTATATGAAGGTCAAGTAATTATTGATAGCAAAGAGTTTGTCATTCCTATCCATGTAGGAGAAGAACTGCCTGAAACTTTGATGGGGTCACTATGGTTCGATATTATGCAGTTAGTTGTAAATAAGCCAAGAGGAATTTTGACATTAGAGGCAGTAGTGGACATTACCTTTTAAGAACACCGCATGTAATTCTCTTGCATAGAGCTAGTTGATTATAGTACAGGGATACTAAGATAAATAATTAAGAACTAGTGGCCGACCAACAATAAAGAGCAGCTTTCATGCCAAAACGTCTTCTAGTAGTCGAATCTCCAGGAAAAGTCAAAAAGCTTAGTCAAATTCTCGGCAGTGATTGGATTGTGCGTGCCAGTTGTGGTCATATTCGACAGTTGAGCGATTCGGGAGAAGATTCTCTAGGCTTTACTATAGATGGCAGCGAGGTACGATGCAATTATGTAGCGCGTGACCAGAGAGCCAAAGAAACGATTGGGCAGCTAAAAGCAGCAATGAAGCTGGTAAATGAAGTAGTATTAGCAACAGACCCAGACAGAGAAGGGGAGACAATAGCTTGGCACATCAAGGAAGCTTTGGGTTTGAGAGACGCTAAACGAGTAGTCTACAGCGAAATTACAGAATCGGCAGTGAGAGCCGCGATCGCCAATCCCAGGAAACTAGACTTAAATCTAGTGGGGGCAGGACTATGCCGAGATTGTCTATGGAGAACTTACAGCGCGAGGATCTAAACCCAGTTGAAGAAACGGAGGCAATTCTTGACCTGTTATCACTCAAACTTAACATTAGTACTAATGAGGTTGGGTCTATTCTAAATCGTGCTAACCATGCAAGAAACCGTCATCAAGAACTGGAGGAAAACGTTTCCCTCCAATTTCAAACTATCGAATCAGTTTTATCTGGGCTGGGAAAATTTTCAGCAGAATCCTTTCGTACCAGTCGTTTACCACTGTTAAATCTACCTACTGATATCTTGCAAGCGCTACGTGAAGGAAAAATAGAATTCACGAAGGCGAGAGCGATCGCACAAATTAAAAATGAAGAACAGCGAAAAACATTGCTGAAGCTAACAGTATCCAAGAACTTGAGTTTAAGAGAGATATTGTATCAATCGCACAAGTCGCAAACCTTGGAAATGGGGCGGCTTAAGCGGCTATCAGCAACTATCAGCTATAGGTTCGATACTACGTAGTTTACCATGTCGAGAAATTGACACAGATTATTTATCTCTGTTGTCGGTTTGGGTTGACCAGGCTTTAAGTAACAGTCGTTCGGTAGCATCAGACTTAGAAGAGGCGCACCAATGGTTACGACGAATTGCCGAATGTTTGCACTATCCTGAACACACCAGTTCTAGCACAGATGATGCGACTGATATTACACAAACTGCAAAATTACCTTTAACAAGTTTTCAAGTCCGGTGTGAGATACAAAAGTTGTTACAGCAGTTTGTGCCTAACCCTCAACAAAATCCGGCACAGTTTGCTCTCAAGAAAAAGTTACAACGACTATGGAACAAATACGGGGCTAACTTGTTGCACTGCTATGATATCCCTGGTTTACCACCAGATAACCTGAAAATGGAAGCTATGTTTAGCCATCTGCGTCGCCACCAGCGACGAATTAGTGGACGTAAATCAACTGCCCAATTGCGTGATGCAAGGTCAATATCAAATTCTCTTTCTTGCCGAAAGCGAACAACACTTACTTACACAAATTCAGCAAGTAACTGTAACTGAGTATAAAACCCAACGTCGTAGATTAGCTTTGGCGGAAGCACCCCGTCAACAAAAACATCGCCTCCATCATGACCCCATTAGCACAATACAAGCTTTGGTCAATGAGCATATGGAACTTCGTACCATGATTGAGTCTCAAGCTCTTTCATACCAATTAGACAGCTAGGGGATCGTCTTCTGAAATCCATCTTTCCTGATTCTTGTCTTCGTATACTTTAACTCTGCCAAATCTAGGCTTTGTCTAACAGCTTTGAGATGAGCTTCTATCAACCTTGCATCTCCACCAACCAGAGCCATCATACTTACAGTCTTGGGTGCAGAGAAAGTGCAGTCTAGTGCTGCCCTTCTTTTTTCACTGCTTAATTTTCTCCCATTGAGAAATTTGCTGCCATCTGGAGATAGTCCATGTGTAATATTGCTAAATATTTCTTCATTATTAATTGCACCCTTGAGCTTTAATTTTTCTACACCCTTACCTGACCAACGCGCTGCTCCTTTTTGCGTTGCCCCTCTAAAAAAATATTCGACTGCTGTTTTAGCTGAGACGTTTTTAACTGTCAGCACATTGCATGAAAATTAAATTTCTCTCCCTAATATATCAGAAAAACTTTCACAAAAATTAAGCGTAATGTGCAAGGCTTTTTCCTAATATTCACCCATCACAAAATAATCAACAATTTCGTCAATTTTCTTCTTTTTGACGCATTTATGACACAGAATTGACGTGTGATTGACGTAGTTGTAGCGCAATTTAGCCGCAATTGTGACGCATTTATGACATATTCTCATTAAGACTATAATATTGGTAATATATGATTAATTCTTGACTTATAATGTTTGTTATTAAGTGAGAAATGACGCATTCTGGACGACTGCTAAACGCAGATTTGACGCCTGATTGACGTATAAAAGACGCCTCTTCTGTATGACGCAAAACTGACGCACATATGACGCAAGAAAGGAATTTAAGTTGATGGCAGATTTAACAGTGGCGATAGATCCGGGAGGCTCAGGGCTGAAAGGATTTTTTACTTTAGATGCATTCAAACCAGAACTAATTTTGATGGAGCCGGAAGTTGCTTCAGTTCCAAAACATAGTTTAGAGGCTTACGAGCAGACTAAGATTGGTAATTCTTCTCCAGAAAATAGCGCTTGGATTGAATACAAAGGTGAATATCATGCAGTTGGATTCTTAGCGAGAAAACGATTTCATGCTGACTTGCAGCTGCAAAGAAGAAAATTTGTCTTAGCCCTTCCCAAGGTTTTAGCAATGATCGCAGCGATCGCTGACAAGTATGAACTGCCAAATGGTACGACCATTCGACTAGGTATTTTGTTACCTTGGGGAGAATATCAAGATAGAGTATTGTTTGAGCGCTTAGTTACAGAGGCTCTGGCTGATTATAAATTTAGGGGACAACAGAAAAGTTTTTCAGTAGATTTATTTTTGTATTTACCTGAAGGGGGAGGGGTTCTAACTCGTGGGCGCGCTCCTGGTTCTAGCCTCAAAGAGCAAACCGTTGCAGTTGTGATGTTGGGATACAGAGATGCATCTATATTATTGGTGGAACGTGGTGAGATGTCTGTTGGGCGTACCCAATCCTTGGGATTTGCCAAAATGATTGATGCCGTCAAAAGCCAAACATCTGGTTTAAATCAGCACAAGCTGGTTACAGCCATTTGTAAAGCTGGTAAGAATGTTTCTCCTAAAGCTCTAGAAGAGTTAGTTGTTTCACTAGACCCAGCCTATAAAAATCACGAAATCTCAACCATTAGACAGGCTATTTCAAATGCTAGGGAAGAATATTGGATGATGCTCTCTGGCTGGCTGAAGTTACATGTTCCCCGTGATACTGATGAGGTATTGTTGGCTGGGGGGACATCAAACTTTTTCCGCTGCGAGTTAACTAACTTATTTTCTTTCTCTAAAGTCAATTGGTGCGAGCATCTAGAAAAACAAATCAATTCTAGCTTTTCATCACAGGTGATTAACAAATCTCTCGATTGTCGCCTTACAGATGTTTATGGGTTATTCTTCTACCTATGTGGTGTCAAGCAAAAAGCTAATCAATCTGCTATGGGGAGTGTTAAAACTCATGTCTAAACGTGTTCCATACCGCTTCCGTACAGATATCGAGGCACAGAGTTTAGACAGCATTCTCACAGACTTTTTACGTTCTAAGAATGCGGTGATTACTGAAAAAGAAAAAGTTTTGAACGCAACTAGAGCTTACTGGCTACCTTTTGCGCTTAAAGATAGAGGTGAATACTCCGACGAACAACTTAAGCATTATGCTAGAACTGCTATCTATAAGCTTCAGATGCATATTAATTATTTGGCAGAGAACTTCGGACTCTTTCATGATGGTGAACAAGCAATGTCGCTTGACGAGCCGTTGGGTGTTCACACATCCAGACAACGACCATTACTATCAATTCAGCAAACACCTACTATCGAGTCTCATCCCCATCAGACAACAAATACTTCCTTACCTGATTTAGAGAATCAAGTGGAGTAAGAAGTACAAGACTTTATTCATCACGAGGATGATGAAACTTTTCAAGGAATGTTCAGTTAACCAAGGAGCTTCATCTATGCCATATACCAAAGAAACTTTACAGAACGTATACTCTCTTTCTCTTGATGAGGTCGATGCCACATTCAGGGCCTGTGGACTACCTACAGATCAAGACGAATATAGTGATGAGGATATAGAAATCAAGTTTGATGTCCTGCGAGGTTACTTGAGTTCTGGACGAGTCACGGATTATGAGCAAGCAAAACAGTTATTTCAAGAAGCTCCATCTATAGAACCAGTAACATTTGAGCCATTTGAGCTTAAAAACATCTCTGAACTACTATCTATGGCCCGTTCAGATGTTGGGGTTAAAATCTCCTTAACTGAAGCACTGCAAATTTTACAGGCTTGTGGACTCACTGATAAAGATGAGTATAGCCCTATTGAGTGCGATCGCTTCCTGAAGGCCTGCGACTTGATTAAACAGCAAGGTCAAACAAAAGAGCAAGTAGCAGCACACTTTGGGATTAGACAACAGCCCAGCTACACAGAGGCTATGGTCGATCTTGTTGGTGAATCCGCGTCCCTAACTGAAGATCAATTAGTTGATTTAGTTGATAGTGTTACCCAAAAGCGTGCTGAAAATATTCCTGGACTAGTTAACCAAATCTACCTCAAAAATGTTGTTCAGGTTCTCGCAGAACATAAAGAAGAACTGACATTTTGTACGCTAGCCTTTCACTGTCTGAATTCTTTGCAATCTGATAAATCAGACTGGTATTTATCTAGTGAAAAACATATTCAACCACTGAAGCATCAAAAAGCTTTGAATAACCTTCACGATTGAATTACACGCTATTACAAAAAGGAGAAATGCTTTGATATTAGCTACACCACACACTGAAAATAAATCTATTGCTAGAAATAAGAAATGGGCTGTCAAACGCATCACTGTTAATTTGGCACGTACTGAAGCGATAGAACTAGAAGAATATTGTTTGCAAACAGGTAGAGCTGCAACCGATGTAATCCGCGAACTGATTTGCTCTCTGTCCAAGACAAAGAAATAATCAATTGCTTAATTCAGTCAGCATACAAAAATGCTTCTAGATATTAATTTTGGAAGCAACTACCTAACCATTCAATCACACCATTGTCTAATAGCTCAAGCAACAAATCATCAACTAAATCTTTACCAGCGTTGAATGTTTTACCAATCATAGTAGCCAGCAAATGCAGTAGATACTCTTTAGTTTTTGAATTTGGATTTTTAAGAGATTGACTATTGAGTAGTGCTACTAAATTTCCGCCATCTTCTAGAACTTCCCAGGCTTTTATGACATGATGTACTCCATTAGAAAAAGGAGGATTCATCAAAATCAGATCAAACCTACATGGTTCATCATACTCTAAGAAATCAGTACCAATTACTCGGTAGTTTTTGCCTTGTAATGTGTAACGCAAGTCGGAGTCAAGCTCAATAGCAAACATTGAACATCGTTGCATTTTAAATTTCTCTTGTAAGTAATCAAGAATATCACCAGCACCAGCACTAGGGTCTAATATTGTTTTGCCTTTGAAAGAAAAAAACTCATCTTCACTATTCCATTTATTTTTGTAGGTTTTGATAAATGGTGCAAGCATTTGTTTAATTACTAGTGCAGGAGTTGGATAAAATTCTGTAGTAGTTCCAAACATGATAGTCACCATTAATGAAGCGAAGGGATAAAATTGGTCAAGCTCGGTTTGGTAGAGCTAGAACTTTTTGAAGAGTGTAAGTTCTAGCTGTTGGTAATTAACTAACTACTAATGTCCGACCTCCGTAACTGTCATACAGCCAGCCACCAATCAGCTTCAACCCTGGTGCAGGTAAGGGGTCTGGTTCTAGTGGCTGTGTAACAAATGCGTCTAGTGCATTGCTCCAGTCATCAAATACTGCTTCCATCTTTTGTGCTGCTGCGGCTAGTTCATGATTGAGTTGCACTAGCACATTGAACTCGTCAACAGAAGTATTTCTGATTTTCTGCTCTAGGATTTGATAGTCTATCTTTGCTTCTTGATAAGCCTGTTGTATAGAAGAAATAGAGGCTTGGTTTGGTGTTAATCTTGTAGTAATCATCAATTTCCTTTATCGGGTTTGGTGAGAAGGTAATCGCAGACTTTGGACGGTTGGCGATTACCTTTTGATTGATTATATTTATATAATACCATGTCTACAAGGTATAACTCATGATTAATGATATAAATTCCTGATCGTTTCTGCTATTATTTACCAAGTAGACACGGTAAAACTTATGAGTAATCGCAAGGCTTTTGAACATGTAAGAGAGGGTACACAGTTTAAAGCTGCTGGAGATGAGCCGCTTAATGCCAAAATTGAACTCAGGCTTACAGAGGCAATGAAGACACAGATAAAATCAATCCCCGGCTGGCAAGATCAATTAAGAGGTGCGATCGCACAATTAATTAGCGATTATTCTCAAACTACGAATGAAGAATGAACTACAACGCCGCTTACCTTTTGCTATCCCAGATTCCACCCGTCAAACAGATTCGGCTGGTCTACTCCGTATTGTCTCCCAACCAACCGCCGCAGTTCGTCAACCGAGTTAGCCGACTTCATCAGAATCAACACTGATGTCACATGAGGAGATAATCTCTCTTTGGTTTGGTTATCTAACATCTGGTGTATTTTGTATTTCCTGCGGCCGTTGGGGAGTGCTGGGTTAACGATGTCGAGCTTGACTTTCTCCTCTGGTGTCATCCAACTATAAATAAACTCCCAGTACATTTTTCCGTTTCTGATATTCTTTTTATGCAACTTGGTAATACGTGCAAGGTTCTCTTCAAACTCGTTCTCAAACATACGAGTCCACGGCTGTGGCGTCTCTAAAATCCGGCTCACTTCTTGGCGTTGCTTGCGGGATGATTGATATTGTTCAGGTAACCATCCTGTCTTCGCTTGGATGAAACTATTTATACCAATCGCGCCGATTGCATCTAAGGCCACTATGGCTTCAAGCTTCCCTCTGCGTTCGTACAAACGTAAGATACCCCAGCAAACAATGGCTCTGATTGGCCTGGTTTCACCCCCTTTAACAGAGATTTTTTCGGTCAGGTATAAGTCGCTTCCCACAAGCTTTTGAAGCCATTCGGGGGCCTTATTTTCGGTCAGGTTTTCAAGGATATTTTGCACTGTCGAGAGCCGAACTCCACACAACCTTGACAGTCCCCGTTGACTCATTCCTGACTCTCCAGTAGCAGCAACGGTAAAATATTCGATACCGTCAATCTCTTGTCGTAAAATATCATCAGACATTGTTCGTGTCCTTCAATTTGTTATTTTTGGCTAGTTCAAATTCTGTAAGGGAGTGCTGAATGCAGGTATAAAACCCAGCATCGGGTACTGAATGCGATCGCTATTTAATTCAGAAATAATCTCAATTGCCTAGCTGATATTTCTCGCTCATTTTCCCGATGAATTGAAGTGTGAGCCAAACTCAAATTAATAGATACTTCACTCCACCATTTAGCTGTTGTTTTACCCTGCTCATTCATCAACAAAGCATACTCATTTAGGTAATCAACAGCAATCAGAAAATGGGTGTAGCAGTCAAAGGCGAGGTGATTAAGTTCCTCCAACACCCTTCTCTTTGTCTGCGTGTTAGAGTTAATCCAGAT
Source organism: Desmonostoc vinosum (assembly GCF_059505385.1). NCBI lineage: Bacteria > Bacillati > Cyanobacteriota > Cyanophyceae > Nostocales > Nostocaceae > Desmonostoc > Desmonostoc vinosum. The sequence goes on along the minus strand of NZ_JCACKM010000199.1, from coordinate 1,829 downwards.
GATTGAATGCCAAGTTGATTCATATTGCTTGGCATTATTAATGGCGATCGCTAAATGTTTTTTGGCTGCTTTCAGTAGATAGTGAGTATCTGGAATTTGCTTGAAAGCCACCGATAAACAGCAGTGTGTAGAGTTCACATTAGATTTATTCTCAGTAAAAGAAAATTATTTCAACCCAAATAACGCCTTACCTTTTTCACTAAATCGAGCAAACGGTAACTCACCTCCAGCTTTTAATGATGCTGCGATCGCACTCTTATTCACCACATCTTCTAAATCACGCTGCTTTAAATATTCATCAGGAATCTCACCTGAATAGTCATTATCAATTACAACTGATGGAGCTGTAGCCCGAACAGCTAATTTCGGGAAATCTAGGGTTGGGAATTTCCCACCTTTCTCTTCAACAATACTCATCAAATAAGCCTTAAATGATGCAATCCGATTCTCGGCAACTCGCGCTGCTGCTTGCATCCTTTGGGCTTGCTCTCTGTAGTATTCCGCATCTTTCTGCAAAGATGTTAGATACCAGCATGAAGCATTTACTTTGTCTTTCAATTCTTGTTCGTTGTGCAGAAATGCTTGTAAGAATTCCTCTATTTTAGCTTGCTCAATTTCGGGGGATAAATTCAATTCATCAAGTGATGAAAGGAAATCGTTTAGCTTGTTAGTCAGTTGTTGTGATGCAAGTTGTATTTGTCGTAATGTTGGCATTAGTTTACAAAAGAGTTATATATAATTTCTCTCTCTACATATTTTTGAATTGCGTGTGCAATCAGCAAAGCTAAATGTGTCTCAGTCGTAGCAGATAACTCTGGTTCCATGTTGTCTGCATCACTCCAATAAATCTGAGCTTTAAAATTTTCGCCGTCATGCCAAATACTGATGCTTGGTTGTAGTTGAAAATCTTGTATCATTTGTTTTATGAAGAAGGGAAAAGGTAAAAAGCGAGTGGAATTGTGGGCGAAACAATCCTTGTATCGTAAGGCAGGTCGAAACCCCACCTATGAGTGGGTGGCTTAGTTTAATTGCGAATTGCGTTAGCGAGTCCGCGATAGCGTTAGCGTAAAGCCTACGGCATAGCTTCGCTTAGAGCGACACAGGAGCGTCGCTCTAAGCGAATTGCGAATTGGTTTCATGGAGTTGTGGGCAATCTTTAGGGCGATCGCCCATTGCATTCAATCAAGCTATTGCCCGGTTATCTGAATAAGTCGGCTGATTAATCCAAGCCAAAACTGCCTCTGGTTTTAAAGGACTCCAACGAGGTTGTTGAAATCTCTGGTTATTCCAGTTCAACTGAACCAAACAAAAAGTTTCTTCTTTATCATCCCAACCGGGCCTATTGTGATATGGGTAATGCTCGATAAACACAAATTGATAACCCAAGTGCCCAAAGCTTAATAAGAAAAAGATGCTGCTGGCGATCGCTGCTAATAACTTGAATTTTGTATCATCTACATTTTCTTGCTCTAGCATGGCAAACGCTGCTTGTAATTGAGCAATTCCTGATAGATTCGGGGGTAAAGAATAGCTAATATGTTGTGTCATTGTTGTTAAGGTAATTGTGCTAAACTCCAAATAAATTGATTAGCGATCGCCGTAATGACATGGATGCCCAGGATGAGAAGTGTCATCATTATAATCATCTTCATCATCATCACCAGGTATCAATTCAAGGGTTAGATTAAGCGTATTAGTAACTTGCCCAGTTCTACCGTAAGCAACTTGAACATGGCTAACTAAACTAAACATCTTACGTAAAAATGCCTCTGTAAGAGCTGATTCGTAAACAAAAGCTTAAGAAGCCATCCGCTTGATCATCAGACGAA
>NZ_JCACKM010000198.1:0-10801 GCF_059505385.1 Desmonostoc vinosum | reverse complement strand
GGCATCTTGCCCGCCCTAATTATGCAAGTTATATGTGGAACAGCTTATCCCCTGTTACCTATAACCTGTTCCCTATTTTCAAACTAGGTCTAATGATGTCCGGTCAACCGAAGCCGAATTTTGAGCAAATGACTATTAAGCAGCTAAGAGCTTATATCCTAGCTAATAGAGAGGATGAAGACGCAATACATGCAATAGCAATGCGTCTACGAAATGAAGGCAGAACAGCTACAGTTGACGAATTTTTAGAACATATCAAACAGCAGACTCCAGATTAGAGCAAGCATTTCTAAGTCTGCTCTGCTGTTTGTGTAAACACAATTTCATACAGCGACATTTGAAACTCGTTATTAGCGAGCGATCGCATCTGCATCAAAGGTTCTACAAAAGGCGGATGCTCGTTCATTTTCGCATACTCTTGTTGAGAACTCCACAGCCCATAATTGATGGCACGTGCCCCATCAAGCGATCGATGAAAATGCGTTGTTAGTAATCCGGTTTGTCCAGTAACCAGCTTTACCGCGACGGTAAGTTTTCCCTTCCCAGGTGTGGCGAAATACAGCCTCCTGCGCCCTTGTTAAGCGTCCACGTTTCAATAATTGCTCAACGAGTGCGATCGCTTCTTCAACAGTCATTTATCTACGTATAAATACTAAGTTAACTATGATATTCGCATCATAGGCTTTACTTGTTTAAAAAAGTTTACGTAAATTTACTACTAAAAGCCGACTTTTTTCCGACCTTTTCCGACCGACAAACTTTATACAAAGCAATAGAGTATTTGGATAAGCGGTATTCATCTCCCCAACTTCTTAGAGGGGATATAGAAAAACCAATAGTACACAAAGTTATACTTGGGGATAATTAATGATGGCTAAAATAAATCCTGTTTTAAAACAAGAATATGTTCAACTCTACAATACCTGTAAAATTAAACCCGAACACACAAATGAAATTGACAATTATATTGATACTATTATTCAAAATAAGGAAAAATATAAATCTGTTGAAAAAGAAAGTAATGTACCTTGGTACGTCATTGCTAGTATTCATTTGTTAGAAGGAAGCCTTAACTTTAGTACTCATTTGCATAATGGTGATCCTTTAAGTGCTAAGACGGTTAATGTTCCATCCGGTCGTCCTTCTGGTAATCCTCCTTTTATTTGGACGACATCAGCTATCGACGCACTAGAATGTGACGGTTTATCCGACTGGACTGATTGGAGTATTGAAGGTATCTGTTATTGCTTGGAAAAATATAATGGTTGGGGTTATCGGTCGTATCATTCTGAGGTTAAATCACCTTATTTATGGAGTTTTAGTGAACATTACACTAAAGGAAAATATCAAAGTGATGAACATTTTAATCCTAATTTAGTCAGTGAACAATGTGGAGGAATAGTAATACTTAAACGCTTAGAAGAAAGAGGATTAATCAATTTCAATAATATTATCGATCCATCTCAGCAAGTGAATTGGTTAGAGCTATTTCGTAAAGAAGTAGGTGCAAATAATTTACCCACCGCAGTATTTGCTGCTATGGTCAATGATAAACCATTTCATGTGGTTGAATTATCTAATCGCAGTACAGATGATCTTGTCGCTTTTTTTGGTAAGTATCCGAATGCAAAAACTTTTCACATAGCCTCTTCTGGTAAAACTATTCCTACTCCTTCAATTCCTATAGTTCTTCCTCCGAATTCTTTACCGGATCTAACTCGTATTTTACGATGGGGAGATAAAGGAAATGATGTTAAAGCCTTACAAGAGGCTTTAAAACTTCTCGGTTTCAATGTAGGGGCAGAAGATGGAGATTTTGGAGATCAAACAGAAACGGCAGTCAAAGCATTTCAATTTCAATCTGGTTTGTTGGCAGATGCAGAAGTCGGGCCAATAACTTGGGAAAAACTTGGGGGTAAGTTTGTTGATAACCCAATTGTTTCAACAGATCCACGTCATATTCAATTAGCTACTTTTGCTGCTAATGAGGCAGCTAAAAGACTGCGTTGGAATGGAGCCTCAAGTGATGCGGAAAAATATCTAGCACCATTACGTCCCATTATGCAGCAGCTAGGACACATTGGAAATACGCCAGTTTTCTATAATTGGTGTGCTGCTTTTGTTACTTATTGCTGTCGTAAAGTTGGCATAGACATACCTGATAAACCAAATAATTTTTGGGCATCAATAGCTTTAGTTGAATCTTGGGAATATTGGGGCAAACAAAATGGATTTTTCTATCGAATTGGGCAAACAAAACCTATGCGGGGAGATATTGTAACCTTTGATTTTTCAAGTAGTGATGGAGAATTTAATCATATTGGTATTGTTAGAGGATACACTCCAGGCTCTACAGTAGAAACTGCGGAAGGTAATGCTTCAGGAGTCTCTGGACACTTTTCTCGCTCTCTCTCAGTTGTGTCTGGGATTATCAGAATACGTTAATAGCTAGGATTAGTATTCACTAGTTATTACAGTAACCCTACTTAATGGAATTCAAAAAATTCAATAGCAAACAAAGCTAGGAATTTTAAACTAAGTTATGTCAATCTACAATTCTCTATACAGCGAAGGATGAAGTTATGAGCATAAAGCCAGACAAAGTAGAACTTTATGAACAAGGAAAACTAAAGCTAGAACTTACTGATTCGGATACAGGGAGTCTTAATGGTAGAGAAGGCCCTAATGGTAAGTATAACGGTGAAGCAACATCAGTAAAAATTATTGGTTTAGCAGGGTCAGGAGTAACTTTTTATGATGATAGAGAATTTAGAACAACTGAAAATCGCGTTTATATAGAAAAACTGACAGATGAGCCAATAGAAGTTTTCATCAGTAAAAACTTTGTTCAAACTGACGAAAAAATAGGAAGTGGCATTTTCTTTGGTGAAGAACCAGATAAATACAAGTGGATACTTTACAAAAAGCCTAAGTCTAGACTGGACTGGGAAACAATTGTGAAGCTTATTTTCGGTGGTACTCAAGGAGTAGTAGGTCGTTTAATATCAATTGGCGGAGTAATAGGAAAAATTATTGATGATGAAAATGAGCCTAAATCAAATAATTATCGTGTTGATAACTGCTCTAGCGTTAAATTTGGAGATCCACCCCCAGCTTAGTTAAAGTAGATTAAAGATTCATGAAGTAGATTAGAAACTATTTATAAACTGCTTGATAAGCTGAAGAACATATTATTTTGGCAGTAATTATTAGTTTTGTGGGGTGCGTTATGGACGGAACTTACTAACGCACCGCATTAGTAAAATTAGTCAATTTTTAATGTAGAAGAAATAACATGGAACTCAATTCAAGAATAACGCAAATAGTGATTGTAATTATTGGTATTATCCATGCTATTTTAGCATTTGGAGAGATTGTCTTCGGAGCATTTTTACTAAAAACAAGGTTTGATTTTCCCCCAGAATTAGCCATGCAAGCAGAACCAATTGTCAAAAATGCAGGTATTTACAATAGTTTTATTGCAGTAGGGCTACTATGGTCAGCTTTTGACACTACTAATCCGAAAGCGTTGCGTATCTTCTTTTTAACTTGCGTTACCATTGCCGGAATTTTTGGAGCAATTACTTTAAGACCGACTACTCTAATTATTCAAACTATTCCAGCCATCATTGCTCTGTTATTAGTTTGGAAAATAAAATCTGATTCCCTAGAATCAAATCTATAAATAGTGGAGTTTTTATGTTCTCACTTGATAAAGTTACAATTCCTGCTGATTCAGCTTTTGATCTTGAACGTGCAATGGAGTTAGCTAATCTCATTTCTGTAGCATATAACGAATATGAAGTTTGGGACAGCGATGACAACTTACAAACAAAAGACTCACTTCCTAAAATAATCACTGGTTCTAGAGCATTTGTTGAGCTTCATGCAAACCAAATAGAAAAGTTTCAAACTCAAAATAAAAGCTACAATCACCTTGACCAGTTTTGGAAACAAAAACCAGATAAGCTAGAAACTTATGAGCGTATCCATAGTTTTGGTTTTCCTCAATGGTGGTGGGCAGATTTGTTTAAATTAGATAGTTTGTTAGAATTATTTAGGTCAGATATCAGAGATATTATTGACAATCTTACAGATTTAGTTACTACTGAGCAAATTTTTGGTTTTATTGCCAGATCCGCTAATCATCCCCGAAGAATTTTTGTAGTTTTTCGAGGAACTCGTGAAGCTGCCGAATGGTTTAATAATTTTAGACCTAAACCAGCAGTATTTTTGAAAGATGAAAGTTTAGGAGAAGTAAGAAATGGATTTAATTTAATTTATACTTCAGAAAGAGAAAACTTTAATCTTGACAACCTTCTTGCTCCAAGAATATTTCCCCCTATCAAGGAAACTATAGCTCAGTTTTTTGAAACTGAATTAAAAGACGATTCAGAAGTATTTATTACTGGACATAGTTTAGGTGCAGGTTTAGCAACTTTGGCAGCCTTGCACATTCATAAAATAGCTGAAGGTAAAAATATCAATTCTTCTATTCAGCTTTATACAATTGCTAGTCCGAGAGTTGGTGACGAAACATTTGCTAGATATTTTGACAATTTTGAGAAAATCAAAAGTTTTCGGATTATTAATAGCGAAGACTTAATTCAATCTATTCCTTTGCCATCAACTCAAGTTGTCGATGATGAAACCTTTAATAGCATGACCAAAAGTAAAAAGAGACGATTTGAATTTTTGAGAAATTTTTTAAAGAGAATAACTGGTGGTCAATCAGAAAAACACTATCAACACGTTGGTATACCCATCACCTTTACTAAACAAACAGGAACGATCGCTGGTAATCATAATCTCACTGAAACCTACCGAAAAGCATTAGATAATCTTTAAGTTGATGTCAAAGTAGCGAAGACCATTGGCAACAATTTAAGATTATTAATTATTTGTCAATCAGCAATTGTGCTTAAAATAATGTCAAAACATCAGGTTGGGAACACAATGACCATCGTCCTGACCTTAAACAATGTATATTAGATTTAATAGCAAGTAGTGATGGAGATATACCCTTATTTTTCAGAGGGGCATCAGGAAACGAATCAGATAAAGCAGTATTCGCCCACATTCTAGTGGAGTATAGTAAACAAATAGATAAGGCATCAACTAATCCTAACTGCTCTGCCCACTCAGTAAGATAGTCATAGTCGAGATTTTCGGCTTGTAACTTGACTATGCCCAAAACATCACGCCACTGTTTTTCTGATTGGCTTTCCCTTCCCCACAACAACTTTTGCAGCACCAAGTCTTCAGGTGAGATTACCCAAAAAGCGGGCATTCCCTCAACATCGAGTAACTGCCGCCGCACCATTTGCGATCCTGCAAACGGTGTATTATCTATCACGTATAGATCAGCATTGGCGATCGTTTCCGTATGAGCAAGTGGTGCATCCCGATGCCGGATTTTTGCCCCCGCAAGGCAAAATTTCTTTACTCCCTGGTCGTGGGCGGCAAACATTTCTATCCGTTGTTTGAGCGATAGTCGGCGCAATCTATCAAACAGATAGATATCAGCTTCTATATCGGTGTCTGGGACTTGGGGATGATAGTGTATCAATACATCTTTGAGATGAAGGCAGAACAGCTACAGTTGACGAATTTTTAGAACATATCAAACAGCAGACTCCAGATTAGAGCAAGCATTTCTAAGTCTGCTCTGCTGTTTGTGTAAACACAATTTCATACAGCGACATTTGAAACTCGTTATTAGCGAGCGATCGCATCTGCATCAAAGGTTCTACAAAAGGCGGATGCTCGTTCATTTTCGCATACTCTTGTTGAGAACTCCACAGCCCATAATTGATGGCACGTGCCCCATCAAGCGATCGATGAAAATGCGTTGTTAGTAATCCGGTTTGTCCAGTAACCAGCTTTACCGCCTCTTTTGTTGCCTCCAGAAAACGGGGTTGATCAGCAGGGTTTTTGAGCTTAAAGATGCCGAAGTTAATCAAACCTGCACCTACAGCAATTTGCATTTGACTGTTGGCTGGTTCGCTGATAAAAATTTCGTAGAGATGAGAATCAGGAGTTAAAAAGCCGGTCATTTTAGCAGCTAAGGCAATGTCACAATTATTGATATATGCTTCATAGTCTGCTTGGCGCTGCCACTGCACATAATTGACGACACGCAAACCATCAAAACTACGATGAATTGCACTTGCGACATATCCAGACTGCTGTTTGAGTATATTTTTGGTATGAGCAACCAGGCTATCTATTAAAGACCATTGTTGATCAGGCTGCGTCACAAAAATATCAATTGCTGCTAGAACTAAATTGTCTTTAAAAACAGTAAGCATGAGATCATCCCCATCTCGTTAAAGGCAACAGGGAACAGTGACTTGATTAGCAGAGGATTTAGACCCCTCCCAATCACATTTCCCTTGAAAAAAGGAGGCTGGTTCGACCAAGGAGGGAACAGAAGTTGAATGTTGCCTGTTAAGCGTTCCCTGTTCTCTCCCCTAGCACAGCTTCGGTGAACTGCCCAACCCAGAATATAAAGCTCTTGATTTGGGGTATATCTATTTTTTGCGTTTTTAGCAGATTCTTGCTATTTCATTAAAAACTGTTTTGGCGTAACTCCTGTCAAGCGCTTAAAATGCCTGCCAAATTGACTTTGACTGGCAAAACCCACTTGCAACGCCGCATTAGCAATACTTTGCTGTTCCTGTAAAAGTAATTTCTTGGCACGTTCAATACGACATTGAATCAGATATTGATAGGGAGAAAAGCCTGTAGATTGTTTAAATAAGCGAGCAAAGTAATATTGGCTCATGCTAAGGTGAACGGCGATCGCTTCTAATGAAATATCTTCTGCAAAATGAGCTTGGATGTAGTCAATCGCCTGCTGTAGTTTATGTTTAGGTAAACCACCTGTATAGTTGGGAATGTTGGAAGTTCGTGTTGAGTAGCGTTTTAAGAGATGAACAGCTAAAGCATTCGCCATCGATTCTGCATAAAGGCGATCGCACAATCCATCGATTTCTAATTCTGATTTGAGCGCTAAACCAATTTGTTGAATCAAAGGATCGCAAACCTTAAAAGTTGGTATGATTTCAACTCGCTCAGCATCAACGCATTCATATATAGCAGCAGCAAAAAGCTTAGACTCTAGGCGAAGTAACAAAAACTCTGCTTGTTGATCCCAAGCTAATTTTCGATGTAAATAGGGCGGTGTAATCATAATATCACCTACTCCAAAATAATCTTGACTACGCCGTCCTTCTGCCGTCCGTTCTAATTGAATTGGTTTTCCTAGATGAATACTAATTAGATAATTAGCAAGACAACACTCAGAGGAACCATTTGCTGGCTGTTGATGTTGTTCAACGCGAACAATATCTGAAACAACTTCTTGACTCCATAAAATAGGCGATCGCGTCATAAATTACATCACTATATTTTTATTGATTGTTCATCCAATTTTCTACATAAATATTTCGGCGTTGTTGAATATGGTGTGAAAAGCTCACGCAGAGATGCAGAGAAGAACGCAAAAATTAGGACTTTTAATAAGAAGCTCTGCAACCAATACTCACAAGAAATAGACTTCTTGCAAAAATACTTGAACCGTCAGAGACTCAAGTCTCTGCCTAATAGCAAAAGTCCGTTGAAACGGACTAAAAATACTGTTATTAGTCGGTTGAAACCGACTTGAGTTATCAGCCAGAAAATTTATTTTCTGGTGAGTATCTGACTTTTGCAAGAGGTCTAATGATGAAAATATTTCTTCCCTACTCCCCATCTTCAAAACTCGTATTCAGAAATTACTTCTGTTTCATTTTTAGCCGCCTGAATCCATTCTTGCATTGTCGGTAGTGCCAAAACTGCCTCTACATAATCTCTAGAAACAGCATCTAGCTGCACATCATAAGCAACAAAACGCAAAACAACAGGGGCAAAAAAAGCATCGGCAATTGTAAAATCACCAAACAACATATCGCCACCAGCCCCAAATTTTTGACGCGATTCTTGCCATATACTAGTAATGCGGTCAATGTCTTTTTGTACACCCAGTGCTAAACCTTTGCCAGGATATTTCACACGGCAATTCATCGGCATATTTTGACGTAGCTTTTGAAAACCTGCGTGCATTTCTGCACTGATGCAACGAGCAAATACTCTTGCTGTTTTATCCTCTGGCCACAAATGCTGATGAGGAAAAGCTTCAGCTAGATATTCGCAAATCGCTAAAGAATCCCATATCGTTTGAGTGTCGTGCAACAATACAGGTACTTTTCCTGATGGCGAGTACTGACGAACTTTTGTTGAATAATCCGAGATGTATAGAGGAATACAGACTTCCTCAAATTCCAAACCTGATTGTTTTATCGCTAACCAAGCCCGCAGCGACCAAGATGAATAATTTTTATTCCCAATTACTAAAGTAAGTTGTGTCATATTTTGATTACAAAAACTAGGGGGTAAGGGTGTAGGGGAAAGGAAAATCCTTCACAATCTAGATTATTGTAGAGATGCTGCAAAAGCACGTCTCGATCAAAAAAATTATCTTATTGGGTAATTTTATACTTTTTATGCTAAACTGTACAACATTTTGAATACTTAACTATTGATATTAGGAGCGCAAACTAACTTATGGAGAAAGAAAAGTTTTGAATTTAATTTCATTTATATCCTCTCACATAGACTTATTATTTTTATTGGGAATAACTACGTATCATGCTGTGGCTACTAGACAAGAAAAGTTACACATGAAGCCAATAGGAAAATTGATTGATTTAGGTAGTCATAAATTACATCTTTATTGCGCTGGCGAAGGAAATATTACAATCGTCTTAGATCATAGCCTTGGTGGCATAGAGGGTTATTTTTTAGTAGAAGAACTAGCGAAAATCACACGAGTTTGTATCTATGACAGAGCAGGATATGGTTGCAGCGAATCAAATTACCAACCCCGTACTAGTGAACAAATAGTTAAAGAGTTACACAATCTTTTGCTCAAAGCAGAAATTGAGCCGCCTTATATTTTAGTTGGTAACTCATTTGGCACTTATAATATGCGCCTTTATGCTCACTATTTTCCCGAAGAAGTATTAGGCATAGTTTTAACAGATGGCTTGCATGAAAAACTAATGTTATCTATGCCAATTAGCCTGCAATTATTGAAATCATTTTTCTCGATTTCTTTCGCGATCGCATCTCTAGGAGCCGCTTTAGGAATTGTGCGATTTTTAGGTATATTAGGTATATTTGAAATTATGAAGAAAGAGTTACGTCAGTTCTCTCCGCAATCATTAAAAATTGTTAAAACATCTTTTTACTCTGCAAAACATTGGCTGACAATGTTTCGGGAAATGTGGAGTTTGAATCACAGTGGTTATCAAGTTCAAAAAGCTAATGATTTAGGCAAAATTCCGATTATTAATATCAAAGCTAATACTTTTCTGAAACCTACTTTGGGTAAGCTTTATTTTTCTATTCAAAGCGCTGATAAACTTCGTGATGTCATGCAATCTCATTTACTCTTACTTTCAACCGACTGCCAACAAATATTGGCAGAAAAAAGCGGTCACTTTGTTTGGATAGATCAACAAGAAACAATTGTGCAAGCCGTTACTCAAATTTTCCAAAAAGTGCAAAATATCAATCAAACTAATTCGTAATCAAGTGTAAAGCCTAACTTCGTCTTGCTGCGCTAACACCCCTTTGCCCCCAAGCCCAACGCAGGGTGGGCGTTTCAATTCCCCATTCCCTGTTCCCTTTCATCAAATTTTTACCATGTCTACTCAACGCATAATCCAAAGCATATACACCGATGGCGCTTGTACTGGCAACCCTGGCCCAGGAGGCTGGGGTGTTGTCGTCTACTTCAGCGATAGCTCAATTCACGAAATGGGCAATGCATCATCACACACTACCAACAATAAAATGGAGATGCAAGCTGCGATCGCTGGCTTACAATTTTTGCAAGCATCAGCACAAACTCAACCCATTACCCTTTATACCGATAGCGAATATCTCATCAACTCCGTTACCAAGTGGATAAAAGGCTGGAAGAAAAAAGGCTGGAAAAAAGCAGACGGGAAACCAGTTCAAAATCAAGACTTGTTAGAAATTCTCGATGAACTCAATACCCCCCAGATAAAATGGCAATATGTCCGGGGTCATTCTGGTAACATAGGCAACGAACGCTGCGATGTGATTGCTCGCTCCTTCGCCAATGGCAAAATTCCATCACTGCAACAGTTATCATCTACCGAGCATTACAAATCTTTATCTAATCAAAGCGAATTAAATGTAACAAAAGTATCTGATTGTGATGCAAACTCTACAATAATTAACAAAAGAACAAAAGAAATTAGTACTTCTACACTAGAAATAACTATTATGGAACCATCAACTGGGCCAGCTGCGGCCGCAACTGAAGAAAAACCGTCTGAGATGAGGGTGTTGCAACTCCGCAACCTAGTAGAAACTCTGCGTATTGCTGATGAGATTGCTGAAAAAGGCTACTTAATCACTAGTTCGGAACTAGCAGACTTGATGGATGTCCACGCTAGTGCCGTTACTAGCAGGGGAGATCAGTGGCGCTGGCGCAACTGGATAGTGTCGAGGGTACGCCGTGAAGGAAATCAAATTCTCTGGGAACTAGAACGTGGTGATCAAGTAGGAAGTGAAAATGAATAAGGGGGAATTGGGAATGGGGAATGGGGAATCTCTTATGGGTAGGTTTTGTAGATTTCACATTTTGGTTGACGCGCTTACGCGGGGACACGGTGAGACAGCGCTGCAGGAGGGTTTCCCTCCGCAGGCGACTGCGTTAGCGCAG
>NZ_JCACKM010000197.1:0-10840 GCF_059505385.1 Desmonostoc vinosum | reverse complement strand
CTAAACGCCATCGTGTGTAAATACGAAATTCGTTGCGAAAAAGCCGTCCTTCAGCGCAGCGTAGGACGGGGTTTTCAACCCAAATTCTCGATAAAATATTTTGAGACACATTAATAATTCATGTAACTAAACTTTTGTGCAGACATTTAAAAATTTACCAAGTGTTTTAGTATTAGCGATCGCGGGATTGATGAGTAATGCTGGTTCTGTCTTTGCTCAGCAAACTATTCCTGCTTGCCAACCTCCAACTGCCGGGGAGTACCTTTTATTGGTAGTCAGTCCCACAGCAGATAAACGCAAGCAACTGCGTAGCGCCTTACCGCCGGAACTCAAGACTGTTACTTGCCAGTATCTCAACGAAACTGTGACGCGCATAGGAGGATTTAACAGAATCGATGATGCTAATCGTTGGGCGAGATATGTCAGTAGTATTGTAGGATTGTCTGCAATCATTACTACTCGACCATCTGAACCACAGCCAACTCAGCAGCAGCAGCAAACAGTTAGCTATAATCCCCAAGCATTAAAAGAGGGTTATGCAGTACTGGTGGATTATTTTAATCGTCCAGAATTAGCAACTAGCGTACAGCAAACAGTTGGAGGTAACGTCGGTTTTGCCTCCTATGGACAACGCCCTTACTTACTAGCAGTTTATACAACTAACCAAACTGAAGCATACAACACATTACAAAAACTTAATGAACGTGGTTTTTATGCCATCCTAGTTGATAGTCGTAAAGTCATCCTGCTACGCTCAACTGTGCGTCTATAGTCTACAAGAGGGGTGCAGAGGTGTAGGTGTTCAAAACCCTTACAAAAACAGGGAGTAGGGAGTAGGGAGTAGGGAGTAGGAAGTAGGGATACAAAAACATTAAAAACTGTCTTTTGTGGGTTATTGCCCACTGTTAGGAAAAGATTTGTGCCGAGATTGCTTGCAACGAGGCACAATGCGTCCTTACTTCAATCCCACGCCTTAAGGCGTGGGTTCCCTACTCCCTACTCCCACATCGCCACTCCCTACTCCCTACTCCCTATCTTCAACCCAGTGGTCGAACTTGCATCAATTCACGACTGAGGTGGTGATGAATATGACCATTAGTGGCAAGGATTCTGCCTGTATCGATTTTTACAGGAGTGCCGTCATAAGCAGTGACTTTACCGCCAGCTTCTTGTAACAAAATTATCCCAGCTGCGATATCCCAAGGAGAAAGACCTCTTTCCCAGTAACCATCTAGACGCCCACAGGCAACATGGGCTAAATCTAGCGATGCTGAACCGCTACGCCGAACTCCTTGGGTAAGGTGGGTGAGGTGACAAAATTCTGCGTAGTTATTATCTGATGTTTCGCGGCGATCGTAGGCAAAACCTGACACCAAGAGGCTTTTGCTTAATTCAGTTGTTTTTGAAACCTTGATGGGGCGGCGATCGCGTGTTGCGCCTAAATCCGTAGCTGCACGGAATAATTCATTGTGAAATGGGTCGTAAATTACACCAACTTGTGGCACACCATGAATTAATAGCCCAATTGAAACTGCGAAAAATGGGTATTGATGAGCATAGTTAGTTGTGCCGTCTAAAGGATCTATTGCCCAGAGGTATTCATTATCTTGATTACCCAGTTTCCCTGATTCTTCAGCAAGAATAGAGTGTTGGGGAAAGTGACGGTTTAGAACCTCCAAAACCACTGCTTCCGAAGCTTTATCAGCAGCAGTAACTAAATCACCGGGGCGTCCTTTTTCAATCACCACGTCTTCTAACTTACCTAGATAACCTTGCAAAACTGCACCCGCAGCTAGTGCCGCTTCTGTGGCAATGTCAAGGAAAATTTGTAAATTTGTCATTTGTCAGCTGTTGGTGGTTTGTTACCATTTGTTATTGTCTCTCATGGTGTAGAGAATGGGGAATTGGTGTTGTTATTTCTCCCCTGCCTCCCCCACTCTCCTCTGTGCGTCTTTGCGCGAGATAAATCCCCTATTTCAATAATCTCAACCCACTGAGAGTAACCAATACTGTTGAACCTTCATGCCCAATCACACCTATAGGTAGATTCACATTACCTAAAAAATTACCAATCAATAGCAAAACTATAAAACATATAGCGATCGCTATATTCTGTTTTACTACTGTTTGCGATCGCCTGCCCAAATGTATCGCCGCAGTAATCTTCTCTAACTTATCTGCCATCAATACAATATCTGCGGTTTCCAATGCCACGTCACTCCCAGCCACACCCATCGCAATACCCACAGACGCTTGAGCTAAAGCTGGTGCATCATTAATTCCATCCCCCACCATTGCCACAGTTTGATACTGTTTCTGTAAATTACGAATCACATCTAGCTTATCTTCCGGTAAAAGTTCTGCATACACCCGCTCGATACCAACTTCCTGCGCGACACTGTGAGCAGTTCGCTCATTATCCCCCGTTAACATGACAATTTGCTCAACTCCCAATTTCTTTAAGCGGCTAATAGTCGCAGTTGCTGTCACTCTCACCTCGTCGGCAATAGCAATTACACCCATTATTTGGAAGGATGAGGGGGAAATTGTCCCCGCGTCCTTGCGTCCCCGCGTCCCCGTGTCCTCTTCCCGTGCTACCCAAACGACGGTTTTACCTTGTTGTTCCAAATCTGTAGCTTTTTCTCGCAACTCATTCGGTAAATTTGTTACATACTGCTGTACAAAAGCCGCGTTTCCTACAATCACTTTTTGTTCTTGGATAATTCCGACAATACCCCGTCCAGGTAAGGCTTGTACTTCAGTTGCACTCACCCAATCCAAATTAGCAGCCGCTTGAACAATTGCTTTACCAATAGGGTGTTCGGAGCGAGATTCTACAATTGCTGCTGTTTGCAGTACATTATCTTGTGTATATTCACTAGCTGAGATTACTTGCGAGACTTTTACCTGTCCTATTGTGAGAGTACCAGTTTTATCGAAGGCGATCGCTCGCACTCTACCAATTTTCTCTAACTGAGCGCCATTTTTAAACAAAATCCCCGCTCTTGCACCATTGGCAATTCCTGAAAGCAATGTGGGCATAATTGCAGCCATCAATGCACAAGGGGAAGCCACCACCAAAAAAGTTAAGGCACGATAAATCGTGGTTTCCCAGTCCCAACCCCAAATAAACGGTGGTAAAGTTGCCAGTAATATCCCAGCTATCACAATTACCCGCGCATATTCTCGCTCAAATCGCTCGATAAATTGTTGCGAAGGTGGCGCTTCTGTTTGTGCTTGTTCTACTAAGCGAATTACGCGCTGAATCAAACTACTTGACGCTGGTTTATGAAGTTTGAGTTTCAATGCCCCATAACCATTGAGTGTGCCTGCAAATACTTCATCACCTACAGTTTTCTCCACAGGCAAAGACTCACCTGTAATCGCGGCTTGGTTGAGGGTGCTATAACCAGATACAATTACTGCATCAGTGGGAATTAACTCTCCAGGTTTGACAACAATCTCATTACCCACCTTTAATTGAGCGATCGGCAATATTTCCTCTGTTTCTAGATACACAACCCTTGCTGTGTCTGGTGTCAGATTCATCAAACTGCGGATACTGCGCTCAGTATGCCGCATGGCATAGCCTTCTAACGTGCCACTGATGGCAAAAATTAGAATTAAAATTGCCCCATCAATAATTAAATGGTATTCCCTGCGCCATAAACCAAGGCTAGCAGCACCTAAAGCCGCGACAATCATCAGTAAATCGACATCAAGTTCCTTTTCTTTGATTAGGGTAGTCAGTCCCTCACGCGCACTCTCGTAACCACCAATGACGTAAGCGGCAGGTAATAACAGCAGTGCCCACCCCAAAGCGCCAAGATGCAAAGCCAACCATCCAAGAAATAACAGAAACCCGCAAAGCAAAGTTGCTACAGTGTCTGCATGTTCTCTAGTGAATTGAGTTAAACGCTGTGGGTAAAGCATAAGAGTGGAATTAATCAGGACTATTCTCACGCTAAACCGTCAATGGGGATTGGGGACTAGGCACTGGGAAGAGATGCGTGGTGTACACACAAATATTTCATCTAGCACCTAAAATTTCAGAAGTGCATTGCGCTACGCCACAACACACCTTATTGTGATTAATCTATAATTTTTACCAACTTTTTTAACTTTATGTTGGTAAAGTAAGAAATAATGTGGTTCGACTCCGCTCGATTACCGCGTAGCCGAAACGGTAGTTGAATCTCGACTTCGCTCGATTACCGCGTAGCCGAAACTCACCAACCGGGGGATGAGGGAGAAATTTTCTCCGCGTCTCCGTGTCCCCGCGTCCCCGTGTCCCCGCGTCTCCGTATCCCCATGTCTCCGCGTCTCCGTGTCCCCGTGTCCCCGCGTCCCCAACACAAGCTATGCCACTAGATTTATCGCCTCTGTGGATATCACTCAAAACTTCATTACTGGCAACATTTATTACCTTTTTTTTAGGTATTGTTTCTGCCTACTGGATGCTGGGATATCGCGGTAGAGGTAAATCTTTGATTGAGGGTATCTTTATTGCTCCCCTAATTTTACCGCCTACGGTTGTTGGTTTTTTATTGCTGCTATTTTTTGGCAAAAATGGCCCTGTAGGCAAACTCCTAGAGCCATTTAACTTTACCATTGTGTTTACTTGGTACGGTGCAGCGATCGCAGCTACTGTGGTTTCTTTCCCGCTAATGTATAAAACTGCACTTGGAGCTTTTGAGCAAATTGATGGTAGTTTGCTGCAAGTAGCCAGAACCCTTGGAGCTTCAGAAACCACAATCTTTTGGCGAATTAGTTTACCTTTAGCGTTTCCGGGCATTTTAGCAGCCACAACCCTAGCTTTCGCTCGTGCCTTGGGAGAATTCGGTGCAACTTTAATGCTGGCTGGTAATATTCCTGGACAAACACAGACAATTCCCATGGCCATCTATTTTGCCGTGGAAGCAGGAGCAATGGACGAAGCTTGGTTTTGGGCGATCGCAATTATGGTGATTTCTCTATCAGGAATCGTTGCGGTTAACTTTTGGCAAGAGCAAAGGCGGAAGGGGAAGGGGACGCGGGGACGTGGAGACTTGGGGACGTGGGGAGATGACGGTGATGATGCTATTTTATCTACGCACTTATATACAACTGGCTTGCTTGTAGATATTGAAAAACGACTGTCGAGTTTTCATTTACAAGTATCATTCAATACCCAAGAGCAAACATTGGGATTGTTGGGGGGTTCTGGTGCAGGTAAGAGTATGATTTTACGCTGCATTGCAGGGATAGAAACACCAACAAGAGGGCGGATTGTTTTGAATGACAGAGTATTATTTGACTCAGAACAAAGAATTAATTTACTTAGCCGCGATCGCCGAATTGGTTTTTTATTGCAAAACTACGCGTTGTTTCCACATATGACTGTCGCACAAAATATTGCTTTCGGCTTACCCAAGGGACTATCGACTGGGGCTAGACGCGTACAAGCACAAGCGCAACTCATAGCAATGCAATTAGAAGGATTGGGCGATCGTTATCCACACCAACTCTCCGGTGGGCAACAGCAACGGGTAGCTTTAGCAAGAGCATTGGCAAGCCAGCCCGAAGCTATACTTTTAGATGAACCATTCTCCGCACTCGATACCCACCTACGTAGTCAATTAGAGCAACAAATGACAGCAACTTTAGCTGACTATCAAGGTGTAGCTCTATTTGTGACTCATAATATGGAAGAGGCTTACCGAGTTTGCCCCAATTTGTTGGTATTAGAGAATGGTAGAGCAGTTCACCACGGTTCCAAGCACGAGATTTTTGAGCATCCCGCAACTGTCAGTGTTGCTCAACTAACTGGCTGCAAGAACTTCTCTCGTGTTGTTCACCAATCATCGCAACAGCTAAAAGCAATCGATTGGGGTTGCAATTTGCAAGTGATTGAACCAATCAACAACGAAATATCTCACGTTGGTATTCGCGCCCATCAAATCATTTTTACCAACGACTCATCTGGTGAAAACACGTTTACTTGTTGGTTAGCAAGAACAAGTGAAACCCCCCATCGCATGACATTATTTTTAAAGCTGCATTCTGCTGCTGACAATATTCAGGATTATCATTTGCAAGCAGAAGTTTTTAAGGAAAAATGGGTAATGATGAAAGACCAACCTTTTCCTTGGTATGTGCGTTTAGATTCTTTGCACTTGATTTTGATGGATTGACCAAGTAATTCGTAATTCGTAATTCGTAATTCGTAATTCGTAATTCGTAATTCGTAATTCGTAGATACCCAACTTATTTGATAATTCAGGGTTCTTAGTTCTCACGAATGATTTAGGATTGCTATATTGAGGCATAGAACATAACTCTGATTGGTCACTTTTGGATAAACTAGAAATGAGCCATTTTCTAACACTTGTGATTGTTGATCGCACAGAATCAAACCCAGGTAAAAAGGCTGAAGAATTGATGATGCAATATTTTGAAGCAGATGAAGATAATCCATCTTTGCAAGCAAAATGTGACGCATTTGTGATTGGTGGTCGATATGATGGTGTCATTTGGGGTAAAGAGCAGCATTACAATCTCAATCCCCAAGAATTTCAACGTCGATACGGACTAGATAATGTGCAATTAGAAGACAATATTTGCCCGATCTCTACCCTAGCGCCTGATTTAGTTTCATACGCTATCGTTACGCCTGATGGAAAGTGGCACGACCGTAAAGGAAAACTTGATGAAGAATGGCAACAAAACTTCCGAAGTCTTTTATACCAACATCAAGAAAAGATGGTGGTTGCAATTGATTGTCATTTGTAATCTTAGTAATTAACGAGTTCTGTGGGTTTAAGTCCCCCGGTTCTATAACCAGCAAGTTTTGTGTTGGGGTCTGTCTTACAAAGTTGAGGCAGTTGTTCATGGGGGAAACCCCCATGAACAACTGCCGTAAGATCGGAGGAAACCCCCTGGTGACTTTGCGCTAAATCCCTATTACAAAACTTAATTACAAATTACGTTAGCGTTAGCGAGGTACGAGCGTCAGCGGTAGCGAGTCTTCGATAGCGTTAGCGAAGCGGTAGCGAGTCCTCGAGCGTCAGCGTAAAGCCTACGGCATAGCTTCGCTTAGAGCGACACAGGAGCGTCGCGTCATTACGAATTACGAATTACGAATTATTTAACACCAAGTACAATACAAATTATTCTTATTTGAGATAAATCAGCAAATTCAAGCCGGGAATTGTGCGTGAGAGAGTCCACAAAACCAGCGTGATATATAATACGCCCAAACTCCATTGATACCAAGCTAGTGCAGAGATAATACTAGGTAAGTGTTCGTCTCGCAAACGGATGTCATTAAATCCCAATTTCACTAAGTTGTTGAGGCTAAAGTCGTAGTAGTTGAGCCAATTCCAGCGTCGATCCCATAGTAAGTGCATATATCGTTCACGGAACAGCAAATTTCTTGGTATCACTGGTAAACGTCCAATTAGCAATCGTAACTGGCGTAAAGTCCCGTCTTCTGTGAAGTAGGAAACGTCGATTAAATTGTGATAACGTCCTTGTTGATAAAGTCGCAGCAATAAAGCCATCGGTAAGGGGACAATAATAATTAAGAGACATCCCAATGTCAGTAGAGGTTGTTCTGTGTTACGAAAGATAGCTAGCAAGCTTAAAAATGTTAAAAAGCTAAAACTAATCAATATCGAAATGGTTTCGTAATAAGTGGGAACAATTGGTACTGGACGCCAGCGACGATAGCGATCTATTAGCCAAAATAGCCAACCAAAGTAAGCGATCGCTAATCCCCCTACACCAAACACTAACCAAAAATTTGTACCATAACCGCTCAACAGTAGCAATACACTCAAAGCTAACCAATTCCAAGCTTGCAATAACCATCCACCAAAATCAAGAGGTTCGCTGGCAACTAAGCGATCGCTTAATTGGGTATACATTTCTAAATCAATATCTGCTAAAGTCAGCAACTCGCTGCTATTGCGAAACGGTTTGAGTTGACGACGCGAGGCGATCGCTTCTGCTTGAATTGGCGAAAAACCCAGATTGATTAAACTCTTGAAAGAAGCACTGTTAATATTTGTCGCCAACAAACGATGGCTTAATTCTGTTAATCGTAATCGTTGTTTTGTATACTCCAACTGATTAGCATCAGCAATTTGTTGCTGCTGACGAAAATTTTGTCCCAAATTCCGTAAAACGCTTTGATTTCCTTGCAATGTTGGGACGCACAACATCTTACCAATTTGACCTGGATTGCCTAAAATCTTTGCTTGGTTAGAGTTAAAAGTTAAACCAGGAACATTTAAAAAAGCTTCCTGACTAAATCTAGCATCGCTAAAATCTGCTTGATTGAGAATGCTAGCACCACGCAGATTTACAGGTTGGTTAAACTCTGCTTCTCGAAAAATAATAGCTTGCTCAAAAGTCGCTTCTGTCAGAAAGAATAACTGTTCAAAACTTGCTTTAGTAAACTGTGCCTGATTAGAAAAGCGCACACTAGAAAAATCAGCATTCCCTTGCCACTGCACACCACCGAATTGCGCTAACTGCTTGAAATTTGCTTGTGTAAAATTGGCATTATTAACAAATATACTACCAGAGAAATCAGCAGCTTCTTGAAATTGAGTTTGTTTAAAATAAGCCTTATCAAAAAACACACTATTATCAAACTTACTTACTTGCCGAAAGCTAGCCCCATTAAAACTTACAGCACGGCTAAATCTGCTTTCATTCCAATTAGTTAGTTTTAAAAAAATTGCATCTTGAGCATCTATAGACTGAAGAAAAAATGTATTCGGAAACTGCACTTCTCCATTAAAACGAGTTTGCACCAGCGTCAAAGCACCGCGAAAGACAGCGATTTCAGTGGCAGGGGTTGACTGAGTGCCTAAAAGTGAGCGACAATCTTTCGAGTTAGGTAAAGCAATCGCCAGTGATTCCAAACAAATATACCGCAAACGTTCCAGTTGTTCTTGCTCAGAAGCGGTAAAAATAGGAGCGATCGCTTGAGCATACAACGGCGTTCTCAAACCCAACTCGCTACCCGCAAAATCCCCTTGAATCAAAGAGTAACTCAGATCTAAACCCAAAGGTTTTACACCAGTCTTTTGCAGTTCTTTTCGCAACAATTGGTAAAAAGCATCACGAAAGCCAGCATTCTCTGGTCGTAAATCAATCACCATTTGTCGTAAATCTACAGTCGAACTCCCTTCACGGAGTATCGGTGTTCGTAGTCGCTCTTGCAACAATTCCACAGTCAAAGATACACGTTCTGGTTGCGTCTGTACAGCCCCAGCAGATGGAGGAAAAAAACATAAAACGCAAAGGCACACAAAACACAGCCAAGAAACTACTTTGCGTACCCACCGAAGTTCTGATCGGCGGAAGCCCCCGCTCAGACTTCTCTCAGCGTTTAACCTCAGCGCCCCTCTGCGTTGAAAAAATAACTTATACAAATCTATTCATCACTCATCAGCAGAACAATTTTACCTGTGTTAGACCCATTTTCCAGCAACTGATGCGCTCTAGCTGCTTCTTTCAAAGGCAACCTATGACTAACATGGATTTTCAACTTACCCTGATCAATCCAATCAGCACACTCTTGGAGGATCTCTGCATGGTGCTTTAAACTCTCAACCATTCCTAACAACATTGGTGTCAGCATTAATTCTAAACCAATGCGGAGATTACGGTTTCTCGCAGTTTTCCAAACAGTGTTAGCGTTTGGTTCCAAAATCGTCACGATGTCACCATACACACGCACAGCAGGAAAAGTTTTCTGGAAAGTTTCGCCGCCTACAGTGTCAAAAGCCAGATCTACGCCTTCACCGTTAGTCCAATCAAGCGCTGCTTGTACAAAGTCGGTTTGTTTGTATAAAATTACATAATCAGCGCCTAATTGTTGAACGAAATTAGCCTTCTCTTGAGAACTCACAGTAGTAGAAACCGCAGCACCTTTGAGTTTTGCCAACTGAATTGCTACATGACCAACACCGCCAGCCCCAGCATGAATTAGAACTCGTTCCCCAGGTTCCAATCGTCCCCGTTCGTATAAAGCTTCCCAGGCGGTAATTAATACCAAAGGTGCGGCGGCGGCTTCTGCAAAGGAAATAGCAGTGGGCTTTCGCGCTACAAATCGCTCATCAACAATAGTATATTCAGCGTAATTACCTTGGTGTGCGCCTAAGCCACCATAACAAAAATATACTGCGTCCCCTGGGCGAAAACGTTCAACACCAGCACCAACTGCCTCAACGATACCTGCACCATCACACCCTAAAATGGCAGGCAGTGCTTCAGGGTAAAATGTGCCTCGCTGACGTAGTTTGGTGTCAATCGGGTTAACGCCAGCTGCTATTAAACGGATTAAAAGTTCAGTATTTTCTACAGGAACGGTGGGGTTAGGCACTTCCTGAAATTGTAAAACTTCAGGGTTGCCAGGTGCTGTCATTAGCACTGCTTTCATGGTTCTTTCCTCCAGGCTCAAGCTAGATGCACGCTCATTTGCAACTTTAGCGTAATTGAGAGGATATAAAGAATAGGCTGCCCAGACGCTAAAATAAACACACATTTAATAAGCTAAAACATATTTAAAACGAAAGGAATAGATTCTTTCAGCTTATAGATAGATGTCTCAAATTTCTGCAAATAATAACTTAATTAAATCAACGGACAGTAATTGAGGTTTGAAACACAGAATTTAAACCTTAACTCATGCATAGCCACTTGTATTAATAAACGCAAAAGTGGGTCTTGAGAAGACTTTAATCAAAACTAGACTTCAATTTTTCATGAACTTAACATCCAATTTTCATTTGGTCTTTCTTTTTTTCTGAAAGGAGTTAAAGTTACAAAGACTAAAGGGTTACGA
>NZ_JCACKM010000196.1:0-10851 GCF_059505385.1 Desmonostoc vinosum | reverse complement strand
CTCCCCGTCTTTGCGTCAACCAAAACGCGAAATCTAAAAAACCTACCCATAAGAGAGCGTGGGCCCCGAGTTCCCCAATTCCCAATCCCCAGTTCACAGTAACTAAATTTTTTGCTGATAAGTTTTATGACATTGCTACTTGCAGGCGACATTGGCGGCACTAAAACGATTTTGCGATTAGTCAAAGCCACAGAGTCAACGTCAGAGCTACACACTATTTATCAGGAAAGTTACCTCAGTGGAGATTTTCTTGACTTGGTGCCGATGGTACAGCAATTTTTGCTCAAAGCCGATACACCGACACCACAAAAAGCTTGTTTTGCGATCGCAGGCCCAGTGGTGAAAAATACTGCTAAGCTAACTAATTTAGTCTGGTTCTTAGAAACTGAACGACTAGAACAGCAGTTAGGTATCTCACAAATTACCCTGATTAATGATTTCGCTGCTGTTGGCTATGGTATTTTGGGTTTACAAAAACAAGACTTGCTCACATTACAAGCTGGCAAATTTCAACCTGAAGCCCCGATCGCAATTATCGGTGCGGGTACTGGTTTAGGGCAAGGATTTCTCATTAAGCAAGGCAAGCATTATCAAGTCTTCCCTTCAGAAGGTGGACACGCTGACTTTGCCGCTCGTAACGAGTTAGAGTTTCAGTTAATGAAATACCTGTTGGATAAACACGATATCCAACGCGTTTCAGTGGAAAGAGTCGTTTCAGGACAGGGGATTGTTTCAATTTACCAATTTTTGCGCGATCGCCAAATCACCACTGAATCCCCAGATATCGCCCAAATTGTTCGCACTTGGGAAAAAGAAGCAGGACAACAGGAAAAAAGCGTTGATCCGGGTGCAGCCATTGGTATAGCTGCATTACAAGGAAGCGATCGTCTTTCGCAACAAACTATACAAATGTTTATCGATGCCTATGGCACAGAAGCCGGCAATCTCGCCCTGAAACTGCTACCTTATGGTGGCTTATACATGGCTGGTGGTATTGCGCCCAAAATACTGCCTTTAATCAAAAACAGCAATTTTCTGCTAAACTTCACCCAAAAAGGCAGGATGCGTTCTCTGCTGGAAGAGATACCCGTGTACATTATCCTCAACCCACAAGTGGGCCTAATTGGTGCTGCTTTGTGTGCTGCTAGGTTATAACTGCATCAGTAAAATCAGCATCTCCAAAGCTAAAACTATGACATTTAGAATTTTGTTACCACTTATTGCCGTTACTGTTGTCAGCAGTGCATCTACCTTAGTGGCAGCGCGTCCAGCTAAACTGCCAGCTTCTCAACCAAAAATCACCACACCTCAACCAGTACAGCCCAAGTGGAAATTATACACCGCTCCCGATGGGCGCTTTACTGTTTTGATGCCAGGAACACCCAATAGGAATACTCAATATCAAAAAACCTATATGGGTGAAATTAACTTAGAAATGTTTGTCGCCCAACCACCCAAACAAGAAGTAGCATATATAGTTACTTACAATGACTTTCCTTATAGTTATGGGCAAATGGCCAACCCCCAACTAATACTAAATAATGCACGGGATCTAGCTTTAAAAACTACGAAAAGTAATTTAATGAGTCAGCGAAATATTCGTAGTTCTAATGGTCATCCAGGGAAAGAAATTGAGTATATCAATACTGGCGGTAAAATCACTAAAAATAGAATGTATGTAGCCGAAGGACGCTTGTATCAAGTGATGGCTATAACTACTAGAAAGCAACACAAAACATTAGCTAGAACCATTACGGGATATTTAAATTCTTTTCAAGTAGTGTTAAAGAAGTGAGATGATTTACCTGCCTTGGATTTGATCCCAAGGCTAAGGATTCGTGTAAAAATAAGTTGAACAATTTAATATTTGTAGTGCGGGCATCTTGCCCGCGCGAGCAAGATGCTCGCACTACTTATTTTTACTTGATGCCTAATAGCTTAAATCTTGATAATTAGGATGTAAAAAATCAGTGCTTGCCGTTGAGGAGTTGACCGGCTCTCATAAAGTTAACTATTCTAATTTTTCCTTGACCCAAGCGCGAAACGATTTCAACAAAGCAATCTCACCCATACTTTTACTCTGCTGAATAAATCTACTCATCTCACTGACTGAAACCAGAGGAAAGGCAATACTAGAATCACACTCAACATATTGCCCTTCTCGCAACTGATAAAATTTCAAATTTTGCTCATCATATCGCCAAAGTTCATTTATAGCTAACGCTGCATAAATATTAAATTTATTAACCGAACTACTGGTAATATCAATCTCAATTGCTAAATCAGGCGGTGGATCTGTTTCTAAATCTAAAGTTTCTTTACCACAAATGGCTACTTCATTTTGGATATAATAACAAGCATCAGGTTCTATTCCCTTTTTTGCCAATTTCCGCTTCAAGGTTGTAGAACCAGCACTTCTGATTTCAATATCTAATTCTTCAGCTAAAACAACAATAAAATTGCCGAAATTACTTTTTAAGTTTTCATGTTGAAATAGTGGGGTCATAATTTCTAAAGTACCGCCATCATAAGCAAACCGGGAACCTCTATTTTCCCCTGTGTCTTTCAGCAAGGCTTCAAAGGTTTCCCAGCTAACGTTATTTAGCACCGTTCTTTGTTCTGCTGGTATTGACTGGACTAGCATATTAAAATACTTCTTACATCACAATGTTAGATAAAAATATTTCTTCCCTAATCCCCACTCCCTATTTTTAAGGCAGGTCTACTATAAAAGCTTAACATCTAGTTAAAACTGCAAGCTGTTATTGAAACTTTTTCAATTTGTTTCAGGGCTTGCATTTCAGTAAATAACTGAATTGCTTGATCAAAACTCACTTTACTATCATCAAATTTTTGCATTTGTTGATAAGTTAAACCCAATTGAAAATAAGCTTCAGCTAAATCACATTTAGCACCTATTTTATCTAAAAGTTCAATTGCTTCTTGATGATTACTCAAAGCTAATGCAAATTCTGCTTGTTGCCGATATATTGCTGCTAAACCATTAAGTGTTTTGGCTTTTACCTGCATATAATGACTTTCTTCAGCAAATTTTAATGCTCTGCAAAACATTTCGTTAGCTTTATCAACATCTTCCAAATTAACGTATGTTTGACCGAGAATTTGCATGAAATAGGCAAATCTGCCTGTTTGTTCTACGAGTGATTGTGTTGTGATAGTGTGATAAGCGACATCTGCTAATGAGCGTGATGCCTCAGATAATCCTAAATAGGAATTTACTAATGCTAAACACACGCTAGCTTTTTCTGCCCAACGATGATGAGCAGTATTTCGAGCTAGATAAATCACTTGTTGAAATAATTTTGCAGATGCCTCTAGTTCCCATAAGTCAATTTTGTAGAGACCAATGCTTAATAGAGAATCTACTTCTAGCATCCTCAGATAGTAAACTGTGTGTTGATTTTCTGGTTGGGGTGCGAGTGATTTGAGGATTTTAGTTGCTAGATTAATAGTTTTCTCCTGACAAGCGATCGCCTGATGTATCTTCCCTATGATCCAGTACAAATCACCCAATATATTGTATAGCTCACTTAAATTTTCTTCATGTGTAATTTGATCAATTACTTGACTAATAGCAGTCATAATTGGCTGGATCAAACCCATGCGATATAAAGTACTGCCAAGGGGTAAAAACTGCTGCCATTGATTATTTCGGCTTTTGAGAATAATTTTACCTGCTAACTCAAATTCTCGAATTTCTTTGTAATGATAATATGCTTCTAGAGCTTGTAACGCATCTGAAAAAGACTCAACTTTTTGAACTTTATCTGTCCAGAATTCGGCAGCTTTGTGGTTAGTAATTTGCCAATCATCACTGATGCGTAAGCGAGCGATCGCCTCGGCTTGAATGACTGGATGCAGCCAATATTCACCTTTATGGCACTCTATTAAAGACCGATTTTTGAGAGAAGTAATAATTTGGCGATGCTGAGTAGATGGAACATCCCAAAGTAAACTCAACAATCCTGGAGTGGGAATTTTGGTTACATCTTGATAGCGATAACATCCCAAACGACAAAGCAAGCGATAAGCTTGGGGGTCAAGAATTTGTAAGCGATTAATTTGACTGGCTGCTAAATTTTTTAAATCTGTAACTGCTAGTAGATCGGCATTATTTTCTTGCCAATAAAGAGCCATATCACCATCAAAATCTTCCTGAATCGCACCACAGAGAATGCCCATAGCTTTAGCATTACCACCGTAGGCACGATGCATAATATTTAACGTAGGCAAATCGATAATTAATTTGCGAGTGCTAAAAAACTGTTGCCATGCACGTTGATCTAAACCAGGAAGCCGATAATGTTCCGCATTTATCCCTGGTTCACAAAGGCGATCGCGACTTGTAATTAAGGTGATAGACTGCACCCTCGCATCAGCTAAAACTCGCAATAGTTCTACATAGTTGCGGTGAGGAGCAATTAATTTACCTTGTTGATCCAACGCAGGTTCTAAATTATCAATCAACACTCCAATGCGTCGGTTGTGGAGTTGGCGCTTCAGCCGTCCTAGCGTCACACCAAATTCTACCCCTGGTTCTTCGTGAAAGTCTTGTTTGAGCCATTCTTCCACTACCCGTGCCGCCGAGGTGATATTTTGCGCTTCCTTGGCCATCGGCAGTTCTAGAACTAACTCAAATCCTTTAGTTTGCAGATATCGCTGTGCAAGGGTAGTCTTACCCAAGCCTCCCTCACCTTGAATGACAATGACTTTAGTTCCTTGATTTACCAAAGAATTGAGGTGAGCGATCGCTTCTTTGCGTCCAATAAAATTGATATCCTCTGGTATAGTTTGAGTTCTAAAACTTACCTCATGAGAATGCAGATTTAGCAGTTCTGCTTCTTGAATCTTTTTTAAACACCGTTCTATAATCGCTCGACAATTACTTTTAGTAATCTTTTCCCGCAGTGCTTGCGAAAGCAACTTCCACAACTGCGAACCAACATCCTTGGCATGTCCTTCTGTACAACCGTAACAATTAGCGATATCTAAGTATTTCCTACCCAACCAAACCTGCTGAAAAATAACTTTTTGCAAATCGCTCAACCGTTCCCCGGTCTGAGCAGGAATTATGGTATCCAACCATGCTAATGCTGCTTCAGCGTTCATTGTGTAACGACGAGGGTAGTTTAATTCAAATTTTAGGATAACTGTAACTAGTCTACAGTTATGCTTTCCAAATTTTCGGATAAATTACCGCAAATCCGACTTTTTTCCTAACTTTATCAAAGTTTTGTGCAAGGGAATGGGGAACTTGTACTGAGCGTAAAGCCCTGCGCTTAACGCGTAGCGTCTGTGACAGGAGAAGTCGTACCCCTGTGCGGTAGCAAGCTACGCGTTAGCGTCTTTGCTTCAACTCAATGAGTGTAAGGCATCAAGTAAAAATAAGTAGTGCGGGCATCTTGCTCGCGCGGGCAAGATGCCCGCACTACAAATATTAAATTGTTCAACTTATTTTTACACGAATCCTAAGCAACAAATTGCAGATTTGTACAGTTGCAGGAGCCAGACATATATCACCATTCTCCGTTCCCTTTCATATAACCTCTACAAATACGCCACTACGAGCAAACTCTTCCTCTTCAGGAGTAAAGTAGGGAGCTTTATCTACAATTTCAGGATCAAAGCGGTAGGTTTCCTGAAGAAATTGACCAGTGATCACAGACGATTCCAACTCTTGGATATAGTCTTCGGCTAGCGTACACGCCTCCTTAATACCTGACTCATCGCCTTTCTCCAACAGCTTTTGGAGAGTTGCTCTAACTCCTGCTAACCGCGATGCCGGTTTTAGAATTCCATAGAGGCGGTATAAACGCTCGACGGAGATGCTAAGGTGTTTGAGTGCTTTGCCTCGTGCAAGTTCGGAGTCCAGACTGGGCCAGTAGCGGGTAGTGTAAAAAGCTTTCTCATCCTTGTGATACCATTCCTCGGAGCGAGCAATGGATGAGGAAACGGTGTTATGTAGTTTCCAGAAAAATAAGCGTAAGGCGGGGCCATCTACAACTGTAGACAGCTTAGCTTCCATCGACACCTCAAAATTATTCAGTTTTGGGTCACGTCCCAACAAAAGGTACTCTACTGGATACATATCGACTTCTTTGTTCTGCACCACATACATATTGAGGTGGTGACGGCAGTAAGGGCAGGGATACATCGTGGCAAATAGTTTAAAGAAGTCTTGGAAAACTGCCACTAGCGCTTTTTGTTCTTGATATGGCTTGGTACACACGATTTCAGCCGTGGTGTGGAAGAAACGCCACACACCAGGCCCAATGTAATAAGGAAAGCTAACGCGCATCTGAGCATCTTTAATATCACTTCGTCCCAAATACACATCAATAAATGCCACGTATTGTGAGAGTGCCCCTGACTCGCGCCCAAACTCTTGGCGTTCACGCCGTTTTTGCACGCCATTGAGGTAATAATGCGTCAAACGCCATGCCTGCTTAACTGCTAGCTTTTGTTTGGGAGTGGATTGAGAAAAGTTCTGTGCCACATCTGCCCCATAACGGTCAAATTCTCCCATTGCTTGAGTATCTGCATACCACTGAGCTAAAGCTGTTTCGTCAGGTACTGTGTTGTTTTGGATGTCAGCAGCAGTGTTGACACTGAAAGCAGCTAGCAATTTCGGCATAAAATCTTCATACCAATAATCTACTGGCATCATTGCACCGTCTATTTCTTCTGAAGCATCAGTGAGGATAACGCGGTTCCACTGCTTGAGGTAATCTTTGGGATCGCCTGCTGATTTCGGGGGAGGTGGGGTCAGTTCTGCATTCAGTTCCATCTGTCTTAGGCGGTTGAGTTCGTTTATAGCTAGCACGCCTGCTGCAATATCACGAAAGCTGAAATGCTTTTTCTTGACGGTAATGGCAAACTCCACACCCGCTGCAAACTTCTCCTTGACAGAGATGGATTTACGGCGTGCTGATTCCATTGCTTTTTCCTCAGCTAGCATCTGGGGTGTTTTTTCGATGCTTTTCCAGTTTTTGATGCGGTCTTGGAGTTGGGCGTACTCTTTCTCGATTGATTCAACGACTGCATCTAATAGGGGGTAGCAAGCTTTTTCTACGACATCTAAACCTTTGTACAATGCGATCGCTTTTTGGACAAACTGCACAAAGTCGGTAATTTTGTAGGGTAGGTTCCGCACGCGCAGGTGAGTTTCGTGATTAGCAGAGAAACTCTCGCGGAAGCAGCGGTAAGCAGCCCCCTGGATCAGGCGAAACAAGCCAATCTGCATTTGCAACCGAGAGGTGGCGCGTTCTTTTTGCTCTTGTGGGTGTTGCGCGAGCAGTTCTTTGAGCCGTGCCACTTCTGGACTATCGTACTTTGTTTCCTGTGTAAGAGATGTGGTGGTTAATAGGATAGGTGCTTCAGTAGCCATCGCTATGTCTGAGGTGACGGTGGCTGGATTATTTGCAGGGGGATTAGTAAAAGAAATGGGTGAATCTTTATAGCCGCTGGTGATTTCTGACTCTTCAGGAACCAGTTTTATGAACTCTTGAAAGTCAATTGAGGCATCGCCATCGTGATCGACTTCTTTAATCATCTCTTCGAGTTCTGCGTCCGTTAGCCCGAACAAACTCATAACGTTGTGGAGTTCGTTTGTGGTAATCTGACCGCTACCATCTTCGTCAAACACACTAAATGCCAGCTTCAGACGGCTTTTGCGATCGCCTTGTGCAGACACCATCAGGGTTTTGAATTCCTCAAAATCAATACTGCCTGATAAGTCAACGTCCACTTCTTTGATCATATCGCGCAGTTCGATGTCACTAGGACTTTGACCTAGCGATCGCATCACTTCCCCCAATTCTGTTGCTGAGATCGCACCGCTACCATCTACATCAAATACTTGGAACGCTGACCACAACTTCGTTACTTCTTCCTCAGTCAAGACTTTTTTTTCTAGTTCTACAGTTGTCATCAATTCATCCCCTTAATTTTGTAATTCGACCAAAAGGAGTTAAATACTTTTAATTTTTATTCAAGTGCAGCTAAGTCCATATTAATTATCCCTATTCCCTGTTATCCTACATTTTGTTGTGCCATTCTCTTCAGCACAACTGACTTTAAGACTGCTAAGGCTTCTGGTGTCGCTTCGGTAGCTTGCCACGATTGACGTGCAACTAAGCGATCGTGCCAAGCACTAAGTTTTGGATAATCACTTAAGGAAATACCTACTCCTGGCAACCAGATGACTACAGTTCCAGCTACAATCTCCGCGAGAGTCAGGTTTTCACTACCAAAGTAAGGGCGACTATCGAGTAAACTCTCAAACAACTTCAGCACTATGGCAATTTTCTGCTTTGCCTGCTCGATTTTTTCAGGATCTCCTGCGGGTAAGCCTAATACTTGAGGTAAAAATGTGGTGGTTGCGGGCAAAAGCTCATTCACTGTTACTAGTTGTACCATCCGGGCGATCGCTAAATCTTGAGCATCTTGAGGCAACATCGCAGGTATAGGATACTTTGCCTCCAAATAGTCCAAAATTGCTAAAGATTCCACTATGTTAAAGCCGTCATCTACCAAAACTGGAATGTGGTGGAAGGGGCTAATCGCTAAAAACTCTGGTTTAAACTGCTCCCCATCCAACTTTACTTCTACTAGTTCAAATTCAAGTCCTTTTTCCAGCAGTGCAACCCAAACTCGGCGGGAGTTTGGAGAAATAGGTGCATGATAAAGCGTCAGCATGAGAAAACCTCACAGCTTTATTGAGTAGATATGTAGCACTGCCTACTATACACCGTATACGCTACATATTTGATTCTCACAGCTTATAACTCCCCGAATCTTTCCCGGTAACGGGCTAACAAAGCTTTTGTTTGTGCTAGTTGTTGTTCGGCTTGCTGGCGCTGTTGTTCCTCTTGCTGCGCTACTTCCTCTAGTGTCGGTATCATCTGTCCATCAGCAGAGAATAATCTTAACTTAGATTCATGAATCCCCAAATATAACTGCAATTGCTGACTCCATAACCAGCCATTGTCTTGAGGTTGAATTTCTTGGTAGCTACCATCTAACAAATGAAACCCTCGAAACTCTAAGCTATTAGGATTAGGATCAAACCAGAAATAATCTGGGGTGCGGAAAGTATTTTGATATATTTCTTTCTTCAATCCTTTATCAGTTTTAGCCGTTTTTGGAGACAGAATTTCGATAATCACATTTGGGTACTTACCATCCTCTTCCCAAATTAACCAGCTTTTTCGGGGTTTGCGTTCAGTATCTAAAACCACAAAAAAATCGGGCCCCCGGAATTTCTCAGATTTTAGCTGACGAGGACTGTAATAAATTGTCATATTACCACAAGCATAGAAGTCTTGGCGATCGCGCCACCACCACTCTAAACACTGTATTAATAGCAGCATTTGCCGCAAGTGAAACTCTGTTTCCAAAGGCGGTTCGTCACTCAGTAAATCTCCAGGTGGAAATATAACATCTTCTGTGTCTTCCGAGACAGCCTCTAAATTTTGAGCGAAAGACATGACTGTTATTTATCTAAAATATAGTTTTGGTAAGGTTAAGTCTAGTTTAGACTGAGGCGTTACGAAATTCAGATCAAGCAGTAGATAGATGAGGTAATAGGCATAAAGCAAGGGAGTATGGTTTCAATCTGTGGCTAAATTTTTGAGAATTGGTAGACATCATTTACTGTGAACTTTGAGTTATTGGGAGAAAAAGCTGATGAAAGTTTACGAAATTCAAAGTAATGCAGGGATTGAAGCCTTAGCATTAGTTGAGCGCCCTGAACTCAAACCCGCAGCAGGCCAAGCTTTGATCAAAGTTCGAGCGACATCCTTAAATTACCGCGATTTGATTGTGGCTGAGGGAGCCTATGGTGCTGGACAAAAATATCCACTGATTCCCATGTCTGATGGAGCTGGGGAAGTTGTAGCAATTGGTGAAGGTGTCACACGGGTAAAAGTAGGCGATCGCGTCGCTGGTATCTTCTTTCAAGACTGGATTGATGGCTCTTTAACTAAAGAGAAAATGAAATCCGATTTAGGAGGCGGTATCGATGGAATGCTGGCCAAGTATGTCATTTTACACCAAAATGGGTTAGTAATATTACCTGATTATTTGTCATACATTCAAGGTGCAACCCTACCATGTGCAGCTGTTACAGCTTGGCATGGGCTAGTAACAAAGGGTAATATTGGCGCAAATGATAGTGTTTTGTTACTCGGTACAGGAGGAGTTTCAATTTTTGCCCTTCAGTTCGCCAAAATACACAATGCCCGAGTAATTATCACATCCAGCAGCGATGAAAAATTAGCACGCGCTCAACAGCTCGGTGCTGACGACACAATCAACTACAAAACAACGCCAAATTGGGAAAAGCAAGTTTATCAGTTAACTAATCGTACAGGTGTAGATCATGTTGTAGAAGTAGGTGGGGCAGGGACTCTACCAAAATCACTGCAAGCAGTCCGAATTGGAGGACGTATTAGTTTAATTGGTGTGCTGTCAGGCAGAGGAAATGAGATTGATCCTATGCCTATACTTTTTAAGAGTTTAGCAGTTCAAGGGATATATGTAGGTAGTCGAGAAATGTTTGAGGCGATGAATCAGGTAATGCAAAAGCATCAAATTCAACCGATTATTGATCGAGTCTTTCCCTTTAGTGAAGCAAAAGCAGCCTACAATTATCTTAAAAGTGCTAATCACTTTGGCAAAGTGGTAATTGAGTATGGGTGAACTACCCACACTGACCTGACGGTACAGTGTGAGCTTCCAACTTCACAGAAGATTGCCGCATCTTGGATTTACGTCCGCGAATTGGTCTTACATCCTCTCCATTGGCGTTAGCCTCCCCCGTCCCAGAGG
>NZ_JCACKM010000195.1:0-10988 GCF_059505385.1 Desmonostoc vinosum | reverse complement strand
GTTGCGATCGCTCGGCATAGATCCAGATTCTCTGTCCTGAATTGCTATAAACACTCATTAACGAAGCTCTGAGGTTCATTAATGGAGTTCAAAGACTCATCTACGAATATCAAAGCCTTATTACAGCAATTTTTTTATAATGTAATCATATCTCATCTAGCAGAGGTAAAACTATGATTATTGAACAAACAGTTCTACAAACATTCCGAGAATTACCACCAGATAAACAGCAAGAAGTTTTAGATTTTATTCAATTTCTTCAATATAAATTATCAGTTAAAAAACCATTTTCTATATCTGAACATCAAAAAAATTTAAGAGAAAGTAAAGACATTACTGATTTTTGGTCAGCTTTACAAGACTTTAGACAAAGGGTTAATTTAGAAAGTATTGATGATGATACTTTTGAAAATCTACGGGATAAGTCACCAGGAAGAGAAGTTAATTTATGAGTATAAATTATTTACTAGATACTAATGTATTGTCAAAATCTAATTTTTTCTCGTCATGCTATTCAATAAATGTTTTATCGTCGCATCAGTAAGCAAGAAGTAGAATCAGTGGTAGGTTATGGAGAAATAATAGAAGAAACTCCTAATGATCAGCCATTTCCTAGTTATCTCCTGTTTGATTTCGTGGGAGGTAAACCAATTCATGTTGTATTTTCTTATGATGAATCTACAGATACAGGATATGTAGTGACAGCTTATACTCCTGATGCAAATATTTGGTCAGATGATTTTAAAACTAGGAGGTAAGGTTAATGAAATGCGTTATTTGTAAACATGGAAAAACTAAACCGGGCTTAGTGACGGTGACTTTAGAAAGAGACGAATCTATTGTGGTGATTAAAAAAGTCCCAGCAGAAATTTGTGATAATTGTGGTGAGTATTATCTAAGTGATGTTATTACTGAACAAGTGCTAAATAGGGCAGAAGTTGCTGTGAGTAATGGCGCAGAAGTTGAGATTATTAGATATGCAGCGTAGGTGTTTGAAACCTAACCCCCAACCCCTTCCCTACAAGGGACTACCGTGTACACACAAATCATCTGATCCCCCTAAATCCCCCTTAAAAAGGGGGACTTTAAGAAATTTTCCTTTTAAAAGGGGGGTTAGGGGGGATTAAACCCTGTATCTGCTCACACACACTATCAAATTGATTTAAAACTGACTATTTGTAAACCTAATAATCTTTAAACCATAGCCTTCTAGAATACGTGTTCTCTCTATGTCATAATTTTGACCTTCATCTGTAAAATGGCTATCCCCATCAATTTCAATAACTACTTGTAAAGTAGGACAGTAGAAATCAACTATAAAATGATTAATTGGTCTTTGTCTTAAAACCCGAAATTGAAAATCACTCAGATATTCACACCACAGCTTTTTTTCTGCTGGAGTCATATTTTTGCGAAGTTCTTTTGCTCTTTCTACAAGCTTTGGATTGTAAGGTAAATGAAAATTGCTACTGTTGAGGTTGTTCATCATAGTTTCATAGTGTTTATCCCTTTACACTCCTTGAAAACATGGGAAAAAGTTCTTAAAGTCCCCCTTTTTAAGCTACGGTGTACACACAAATCTGATAACCTAGCACCACAGACTTTTGATCCCCCCTAACCCCCCTTAAAAAAGGGGGAACTGGAATCAAAGTCCCCCTTTTTAAGGGGGATTTAGGGGGATCAAACCACATTCTACACAGCATTTAGATGTGTGTACACGGTAGCCTCCCTTGTAGGTAAGAGGTTGGAGGTTAAGTTTGAGAGAAAGAAGTTGCACAATACGTTAATCACTATCAAAGACTCATTACAGCAATTTTGATTTATTTAGAAAACACTCTGGCGTTCTTCTTTGCGCCTTTGCGTGAGATAAAAAATTTTTCGGTGCTGTAATTACGAATTACGAATTATCCTATCAAGACTTGCACTCACACTTTCAGCATCCGGTGACTGCAATCGCTGCAAAATCTCTAAAGCTGGTTGCAAATACGATATCGCTTTAGTGTATTCACCCTGCTGTTCTGCCAACTCTCCTAACCACCACAGAGTCATTGCTTGAGTTCGGACATCTCCAATGCGTTGAGTTATTTCCAAAGACTGATTGAAAAGTGCGATCGCTTGCTCCACATCCCCTTTGTTGGCGTAGAGAATTCCCAGAGAGTGCAACGTCGCCGCTTTACCTTGAACATTACCAATGCGTTCTTCTATTTCCAAAGACTGATTGTAGAGTGCAAACGCTTGATCCACATCCCCTTTGTTGGCGTAGATACCTGCCAGTTGGTGCAACGTCGCCGCTTTGCCTTGGACATTACCAATGCGTTCTTTTATTTCCAAAGACTGATTGTAGAGTGCGATCGCTTGATCCACTTCCCCTTTGTTGGCGTAGATATATCCCAGACAGTGCAACGTCGCCGCTTTGCCTTTGACATTACCAATGCCTTCTTCTATTTCCAAAGACTGATTGTAGAGAGCGATCGCTTGCTCCACTTCCCCTTTGTTGGCGTAGATATATCCCAGATTTTGCAACGTCAACGCTTTAGTTTGGACATTACCAATGCGTTCATTTATTTCCAAAGACTGATTGAAAAGTGCGATCGCTTGTTCTACTTCCCCTTGGTTGGCGTAGATATATCCCAGATTTTGCAACGTCAACGCTTTAATTTGGACATCACCGATGCGTTCAGATATTTCCAAAGACTGATTGAAAAGTGCGATCGCTTCATCAACTTCACCTTTGTTGGCGTGGATACGTCCCAGTTCGTGCAATGTCCCCGCTTTGCCTTGGACATTGCCAATGCGTTCATCTATTTCCAAAGACTGATTGAAAAGTGCGATCGCTTCATCCACTTCCCCTTTGTTGGCGTAGATACGTCCTAGTTGGTGCAACGTCGCCGCTTTGCCTTGGACATTTCCAATGCGTTCTTTTATTGACAAAGACTGATTAGAGAGTGCGATCGCTTGCTCCACATCCCCTTTGTCAGCGTAGATAACTGCCAGTTGGTGCAACGTCGCCGCTTTGCCTTGGACATTTCCAATGCGTTCATTTATTGACAAAGACTGATTGTAGAGTGTGATCGCTTCATCCACATCCCCTTTGTCGGCGTAGATACCTGCCAGTTGGTGCAACGTCGCCGCTTTGCCTTGGACATTTCCAATGCGTTCATCAATTTCAAGGACTTGATTGTAGAGTGTGATCGCTTCATCCACATCCCCTTTGTTGGCGTAGATCATTCCCAGTTGGTGCAACGTCGCCGCTTTGCCTTGGACATTACCAATGCGTTCAGTTATTTCCAAAGACTGAATGTAGAGTGCGATCGCTTCATCCACATCCCCTTTGTCGGCTTTAAACATCCCAAAATGATGATAAATTGAAGCTAATTCTTGTTCATCTTCTGCGGGACAAAGATTTAAAGCTTGTTCGTAATAGTTTAATGCTTGATCAACCTCACCTATTTGGTGTTCACAATAAGCAATTTTGCTGAGAACACTATGGTTTTTAGTAATTTCTAAAGTTGATTTGCACAGATGTATTGCTTCCCGAAATCGACTTTGATTCCGAAAACGTCCCGCCAATAAATTACCTATTTTCCCCGCGATTTCTCCATCCTTCCCCAACAAAGCCAAGCGATGAATCTCTAAAGCTTGTGCTTCCCTAATACTTTCCGTCTCCTCCCACCACAGATGATACAAAAGTTGTGCAGCTTGTTTATACAACTCTTCACCCTTGGGGTTTTCTGGAAACTCTAGCAACGGTGACAAAATCCGGGGAACACGATACAACCTCTCTGTGTTGTTGGTAAGGGTAACTTCCAACAAACCCAAAATTTCAGCGCGTTGAATATGACTTTCCCAACTTGAGATATTTTCACAAATCGGGTCAATAGCAGCTAGAGGAACAGGTAACTCATACACCAACAACTTCCCCAACATCTTCCGCAATGCTGGAGTTTGCTGCTTCAGCAATTCCTGTGCCAAAATATCCTCACGAAATTCCTTTTCCTTATCTGCCATCTTTTGCAGAATCATCTCAACTCCCCTCTCCGCTTCCGGCGACTTCGGGGAATTTTGCAAAATCTTATTTAACCATTCCAACAGCCGAGGATTTCCATCTGCTGCTTGTTTGGCACGTTCCGGCAAATCTGGCTGAAATTGCCAACTGCCATTAAACGAATCCAGACGATTATACTTTTTAATTAAATCTGCCCCACACAAAGCCCCCAGAGGTTCGCGGTACAGACGATGATTCAGTTCCGACAATGTGAAATTGTAGCGACAGGTAATAATTACCTTGTGGGGAAGTTGGGAATTTTGCATCGCCTTCAGCAACGCCAGCAGTACATCCACAACTTGTGGTTGCAAGACATAAACCCCATTGCGTAAATCCAAATTAGCCTCAAAGTCATCCAGCACAAAGACGAAACGCTGTTCTTTGGTATTCAGTCCTTCAGTGAAAAACTTGGTGAGGCGCTGCATCAACGGTAACTTGCCATTGAGAATATCATGCCCGCGTTCCGAGGTACATTGTTCAGCCAGGGTTTTGAGCAGTTTGTCCTCATCGAGTTGCCGAAAGTTCACCAGCCTGTGATAGCCAACCATCCTTTCCAGAAGTCGCGCCGTCACAGTACTCTTACCCACACCCCCCAGTCCGTGAATTAGTACCCCTAATGAAGTGCGAATCGCTTTGAGACAACGTTGCAAAGTCCGCCGTCTCCCCACAAACTCAGAGGGTTTCGCCACCCGCACCAATTGGGTATCGGGATCTAAAAACTGTTCATAAGCAGGTTCCGGCGCTGAGGATGGCACATCTCCCAACACTTCCACCAACGCACCGGGACATTCTCCCTGGACATATAACCGCAACAAATGCCAGTCACGCACATTCTGTTTAAACAACTGCTGGTAAGTGCTAGCGAGTGCTTGGGCTAATTGATATCCGGCTGCCAATTTGCCGTAGAGGTGCGCGGCTGCGGCTGTAGCTGTCCGATCTTCCACAGGCCGTCCCCAACTTAAAACCGCCCTAGCACCTTGGGCAATTAGCGCCTCAGCCATTGAAGGAACAGCCCCTTTATCTGGTGCTTGTCCAGTCCGACACCCAGACAAAAATACCAACTTGGGAAAGCGAAACCGGAAGACTTCGGCAAGTTCTACGGCTGTGGTTTCGTGGCGTTCCCCGATTTCCGTCTCAGTGATAAAGTAAGGCGTGTAAGGTGCTGCATCTTTAATTGAGGCGTGTCCTGTGAGGTGAAACACATCAAAGTCATGAAAATAGCGACTCCACACCTTACCCAACTCGCTAACACAACCGCTTTCTTCCACCCGCAAATCTACAGCAAAATCTCGCGTATCTGCCAGAATTCTCGCCTCTTCCTGTTCAAACTCTAACTTTGGTTCCACATCTTCCGGGTCGGTTGCCATAAACAATACTCGCAATTGTCGTGCTTCCACAGAAAATCCTGCCGTTTCTTTTTCAATCCAGCGCAGAGGTAACACCACTGGATTAACCCGCTTCACCAAAAAATCCTCACCATCATGCAGCACTTCCCAAGGTAGATGTGCCAGTTTTTGATCAGTATCAATGGCAATTACCAACCCCTCACCGCGACAGTTAGCAATTCCCCGACTCAACCACCGTCCATCGCCATCCAACCAAAAAAATAACTGCTGCCCGATTCCTGGTAAATTGGGCAGCAGTTTATAGTAATCTCGTTCACCTTGCTTGAGTAAATCAGCGATTTCTGCTAATTTCAGGCGACGTGATTCATAGTGATTTTTTTGAGGTAGCCAATACCTGAGTTCAACTGTTTCCTGCGTACTTTCCCGAAGTTGAATGCGGATAGTTTGCACTTATTTGCTGATAGATTTGAGGATTTCCGTGATTTCCTCTATGGTAGCTTCTTCGAGTAAAATCCTGTTGCCAGTATCAGGGTCAAGAATTACCACATCAAATTGCTTTCCTGGATGGGATTTATGCCATTCTTGATACCATTTGCGGATTTGTTCAGCTAAAGCCGCAGCACCGCCGACAATGCCGATAATAGTAGCAATGGCGGCGAGAGTTCCT
Source organism: Desmonostoc vinosum (assembly GCF_059505385.1). NCBI lineage: Bacteria > Bacillati > Cyanobacteriota > Cyanophyceae > Nostocales > Nostocaceae > Desmonostoc > Desmonostoc vinosum. The sequence continues at coordinate 4,930 of NZ_JCACKM010000195.1, read as the reverse complement.
TCTCTTTGGGTGGGTACTTCGTAGGTTCCTGATATTCCAGGGATTTCTAGCAATGCTTCGGCTGCTGTTGGTGCGTCTTCGCCTTCGATTCCGATTTGAATTTGTGCCATAAGGTTAGCTGCGAATTTATACAGGATTTTTATCTCACGCAGAGGCGCAGAGGCGCAGAGAGGATTACAAAATTATCTACTTTGTGTTGTAGCAATTGTCTAAGATAAGGCAACAGACGCAAACCTGGAACCTCAGATTTAATCTGACTTTCAAAAATTACGAATTATATTATGTCTTTTGCTCCTTGGCGAGGTGCGATCGCCCGTGCTTTACATCGCAATCGTAGTCTGGTTTATGCTCGTTATCTGCAACTGGCGACGATACGGGCAGGCGATCGTCCTGCTAATCGGACTTTGGTGTTTCGCGGTTTTTTGGAGGATACTAACCAGCTAAAATTTGTTACTGATACTCGTAGTGCTAAAGTTGACCAGATACAACAGCGATCTTGGGGTGAGGCTTGCTGGTATTTTCCCAATACGCGGGAACAATTTCGTATTACAGGGAGTTTAACTTTGGTGGGTGGTGATGAATGTTACGCAGATTTACAGTCGGCGCGTGTTGCTATCTGGCAAGAGTTGAGTGATGCAGCACGTTTACAGTTTGCCTGGCCCCATCCCGGTAAACCGAGAGGCCAAGAACAAGCAGCTTTTGAGCCACCACCACCCAATCCTAACCAGCCAGTACCCAATTTTGGACTACTGCTACTCGACCCCACACAAGTAGACCATCTAGAATTACGCGGCGAACCACAAAATAGAAGGATTTACCAGCGTGACGAGAATCAAGGGTGGTCTTGTGAAGAAGTTAATCCCTGAAGTTGGTGATTAAATCCCAGCACCATCGAGAAACTCTTGTATGGCTTTATCTCTAAGATTACAGCAGGGGGTATCTTGTGTTGAGTCATCTTTTTCAGCACTTAAATTACCCGCTAAAACAGGGGTTTTTGTCCCAGGAAGGGCGCGTTGGAGATTTTGTATTTGTTCTTCTAATGACTCAATTCGGTCTACTAAAGCGCGAATTACTTCGGCTTCTGAGTCTGGTAAATTATTGTGTTCTAGTGGTGCAACCCGGACTCCAGAACGATAGATGATGCGTCCAGGTACGCCTACCACAGTGCAATTTGAAGGCACATCCCTCAGCACAACCGAACCAGCACCAATACGAACGTTGTTGCCAACATGAATATTACCCAATACTTTTGCACCAGCCCCAACTACAACGTTCTCGCCTACAGTTGGGTGGCGTTTACCGCTTTCTTTACCAGTACCACCAAGGGTGACACCTTGATAAATTAAGGCATAATCTCCTACGATCGCAGTTTCACCAATCACTACCCCCATGCCATGGTCAATAAATACCCCTTGACCAATCGCTGCACCTGGGTGAATTTCAATTCCCGTCAAAAATCGAGCTAGATGAGAAATAAAACGGGGAATAAAAGGAATACCAACAATATGCAGCCAATGAGCCAGCCGATGAAATAGCAAGGCTTGCAAACCTGGGTAGCAAAACAAAACTTCCAACCAATTGCGGGCGGCTGGGTCACGTTCAAAGATGATACGAAAGTCAGCACTCAAAGTAGATAGCACGAGATATTACCCTCGGAAAGCACAACAAGCTACTCTCCCATATTATCGTTAGTGGGGAATTGGGGTACTGGGGAATTGGGAATGGGACGCGGGGACGTGGGGACGCGGAGAAATTTTCTCCCTCATTCCCTCATCCCCTGGTCACTGAGCGTACCTTGGGGGATCTTGCTACGCGTAGCGTCTTTGATAGGAGAAGTGCATCCCCCTCATCTCCCGGTCACTGAGCGAAGTCGAAGTGCCACTCCCCACTCACGGTTGCTGAACTGTTAGAGTATAGTTGCGTTTGACATTTGCATCAAATGCACCTACCCAAATTCGATAAGTGCCTTTTTTCCAGTTGCGATCGTCGATGCTGGCGTCTTTGTTTTTGCCAGTGTCGTCGCCACAGCGAATTGTCGTTTTGTCTGGGCCTTGAATGAGTAAAGTGGTGTCGTATTTGCCACTATCAATTAATATTTTTAACTGAGAAAAGTCTTTATCCAAAATCATGATGTGATCTGGAGTGGGGTCAGCAAAACCAATACAAATATTTTGATTGCGATCGCGGTTACTAATCACAGATAGGGAATATGAACCCCCTGTATATCCAGGTACTATTCCCTGTTTTGCCTCAAAGCCTGGCGAAAGATTTAATGTGCCAAAATTGGCTGTTTCTGCTAATACCGGAGTAGCGCTAATTAAGGTAAGTATAGCTAACAGCCAACCACCACGAAACTGAAGTCGGGGGCGACAATATTTCATAGTAGCCCTCCAACAGGCTAGTATAGTTATTATATATACATATTCTAGTTATCAAAAAACCGTATAATTTCAGTAATTATGCCACATTAATATGTGACACAATAAAAGATTTTGGGAATTGAGAATGGAGAATTGGGACGCAAAGACGTGGGGACGCGGAGAAATTTTCTCCCTCATCCCCCTCATCCCTCAGCCTCCTATGGGGAAGCAAGCTACGCGTAGCGTCTCCGACAAAAGAAGTGCATCCCCTCTACTCAGCGATTGAGTTGAAAAAAGACGCCGCCTTTGAGCAATCCTGTTTCGTTACTATAGCTGCTGAGTGTGAGCGATCGCAGTCTATTAAAAAATGGTTGACCTAAAATTTCTACTACTTTGAGAATTGGTAGCTGACGCTCTACAATATCATGGCTTTTTGTCCAATCAAGGTATATGTAACCTTGGTTGGGTTGAGGGATAGCGGCGATACTGTCTTGAAAATTTGGATTGTCAATTAAAGAATTGTTTTTGCTTGTCAGGATTTCATCTAATATCTCTAAATCAGAGGTGAAAATTTCATAATTTCCAACAGTTGTATGCACTCCTCGAACTTTTGTTTCGATGCTGAGGGAGGGTTTGTTGTTGGTATTGGTTTTTTTGGCAGCGGTGGCTAACTCTGTCCAAGCAGAAATTTTTTGTTGTTCGAGGGTGAGGGGGATAATGTTAAGTCCGTTTGATGTGGCGATCGCATCTAAATGAGAAACACCCTGTTGTACATCTTCTGATTGTTCCACAACAAAGACCCAACTCGGATCTGTCTTTGCCTTTTGAGGTAATAATGCTAGCGCATATTCTCCTTTTATCCAACTGAAAATATCCTCTGCTAAGTTAATTCCCCAACGTTTTTCAAACTCTGCTAGAGGTTGCAAAAATCTAGAAGTTGCATTTTCCTTAGAACCATATAAAGTTGCTGTTAATTGTTTCCCAAGTTTGGCTAAATCGCTATCACCTAAATTACTCAAATTTGAGCCAGAAATTGCCAAACCTGCTGAGGTGGGAATGTAGCGCAATGCTTTTATAGGTTGCGATAATAGCCGGGATGAGGCAACAGTTGGCGATGAAGTCAAAAACGTAGTTTCTGCTAGCAATCCTTTGGGATTCAATCCGAGGGAAATAATTTCGCTATCATAGGTTTGTTCTGATAGTTCCAATCCTTGCAATTTCGCCACAGTGGGTAAATTGAGAAAAGCAACAGCTAAACTACCTTTGGGTAATTGTTGAGCGGCTGTTTGATATTCTGGAGAACTAGTCAGATTTAAATCGGGGGCTTGGATATTATTGATAGCCTCTCGCAGTACTTTTGGATCGTTGGCAAACAACACAAAGTTTTCACCAATGGCTGCACCTGCAAGCGAGTCCTGCTTTGGCTGAGAGTCATGCAGCAGTTTAATACCTTTGTATTGCTCAACCTCTAAGTTTGCCCCAGCCAACGCCCGTTTGGAGAACAATAACTCTATAAACTCACGGCTTTTGTCTGGTTTGTTGGTAGCTAGTGCCATCAAATACCCTGGTTGCTGACCGTTTTCAGAATCGCGATCAATATCTAAGGTGGTGATTGCTAATGTAATTTCGTCTCCTAGCCAGGGTTGAATATCTTCTTTGTAATCTATGCTACTCTTGGCTAACAAACTGGTTTTAAGCTTAGACAGTTCCCCCTCACGCTCTAAAGCCTGCAAACGGTCTGGATTTGCCAGTAATGACACAGTTACAGGGGAAAGCTTTGATACAAAAGCAGCAGCGCTTGGTTGGGAAGAAGAACTGATGAGGTTAACCGGACTCTTAATAAAAAACCAGTAAAAGCCACCAAGCACAATTACTAGTAGCGCGATCGCACCAGCTACGAAAAAACCAAAAAATGAGCGTTGATTGTTCATGGTTGGGGACTGGGGATTGGGGACTGGGGATTGGGAAGAGATTCTCATATCATTTATGTATAATTTATTACTTTGGTATTTAGCTATAAAATGGGTGCCAGTTAAAGCGAGGTAAGATAGATAATATTGGGATTGTCTAAAAAACCTCATGACAGAGAAATCTTTTGGTCAATCCTTTACACAAATAAGTGTAGAGGAACTTGCACAACGTCTATCCTCTGGAGAGTCAGGTATTCAGCTAGTGGATGTACGCGAACCACAAGAAATTGCGATCGCTAGTATTGAGGGTTTTGTCAACTTACCCTTAAGCGAATTTGCTCAATGGAGCGAGCAAATCCCCACTCTCCTCAACCCTCATAGTGAAACCCTTGTGCTGTGTCACCACGGTATGCGTTCTGCTCAAATGTGCCAGTGGTTAGTAGCTCAAGGATTTACAAATGTTAAAAATATCGCAGGTGGGATTGATGCCTACTCTCTTTTAGTTGACCCATCGGTTCCTAAGTATTAGGGATGAGGGGGATGAGGGGGATGAGGAAGCAGGGGAGGCAGGGGCAGAGTAAATAATTACGAATTACGCGCTTCGCAGCGGTAGCGAGTCCTCGAGCGTCAGCGTAAAGCCTACGGCATAGCTTCGCTTAG
>NZ_JCACKM010000194.1:0-11027 GCF_059505385.1 Desmonostoc vinosum | reverse complement strand
TATGCCGTAGGCTTTACGCTGACGCTCGTACCTCGCTACCGCTTCGCTAACGCTAACGCTATCGAGGACTCGCTCTAAGCGAAGCTATGCCGCAGGCTTTACGCTACGAAGTGCGTAATTAAGTTTTGTAATGGGGATTTAGCGCAAAGTCACTCTTTGGGTTTCCTCCGAGATGACGGCAGTTGTTCATGGGGGAAACCACGCCACTTGCGCGGCTGCCGGGAAACCCGAAGGGCGCAGTGGCTCCCCAAGATCACACTGCCTCAACTTTGTAAGACAGACCCCAACACAAAACTTGCCGATCATACAACCGGGGGACTTAAACCCACGGAGCTAGTTAACTTAATCTTATCCTCTTTTTGATTTTTTCTTAGTTGCACCAAGATGACTAATACGATACATTATCATATTATATGTACTATTTTTAACATATATCTACGGGTTTGTAGCCTCCTGTCTGGTATCGTACTCTTTAAATCAAGAAGAATCCTACTACTATGTATCGATTCCAGATTATTGCATATACCCAGAAGGGTGAATCCATTGGTATTGTTGGTTCTAGTCCTGAGTTGGGGCTGTGGGATATCACTAAATGTATTCGCCTGCGTACAAGTGCCGATCGCTATCCTTTATGGTGGACAGATACAGAAATTAAGATTCAGCCATCTATTGAATTAGGCGATTCAGCAAAATTTGAGTATAAATATATACGCTTCGATCCAAAAGGTAACGCTCAATGGGAGAGCTTTCTCGGTACAAACCGCTGGGTACCGCTCAATCATGAGCAGCATCCTAGCACTGTAATTGTGGATGATGGCGCATTTGGTTATGTACAGCCTCATCCGTTTGGATACATTGAGGAATCTGCTGTCAGCAATTCCCTAGATCAAGTACCTGAAGGGCTAAAAATCTTAGTTATTGGTAGTTCTGTTGCCTTGGGTCATAAAGCTTGGCTATTAAGGAATTGGGTCTGGTTTTTGACACAAGCTTTACAGCAAAAATACGGACACCAAATTGTAAATGTCTCGGAGGTAGGGGCGAATGTCAGTAGAACGATCGCCCGCTTTGAGTCAGTTGTCACACCAGAACAACCGGATATCGTCATTATTGCCTTGTCTTTGGGCAACGAAGGGTTAGCTTACTGTCCTCCCCACGAACGACGCGCAATCCAAAGGCGGTTTGAAAGCGGCTTGCAGCAGTTGGTAAAAATGACGCGGGACATAAGAGCAATACCAATGCTGGGTGGAGTCTACCCTCATGGCGATTATTCCCCTGAGCATCACTGGTTACTCAATGATACACATAAACGGATGCTGAGTTGGGGTATACCAGTGCTGGATTGGTTAGCAGCAGTAGACGACGGACAAGGACGCTGGAAAGTGGGGATATCCTTCGATCCGGCTCATCCCAATACAGCCGGTCATCACCTCATGTATCAAGCGATCAATCTAAACCTATTTGCGATCGCCAAAGACGAATTAGATCAACAAAAACAACGCTGGCAGCAGCCGAATGAAGTTCCCGTCTACAGTGATGGTATGGGCTTCCATGTCTGGGCACACACCACGCAAAAGCATTTGCGGATCGTCAATTCATCAAAATTATATAGTTATACTATTGCTCCTTATTGGCAGGAACTACAAACTGCACTGCAAAGTAAAGCAGGATTATTACCAGGTATCTACGTTGCCAAGAATACCCAACCAGGGATACTCCCCTTCTTTGCTGTACAAGAGAATGGCCAAATCGAAACCACTGTGGAAATCTCGCCTGGTGCAGACTTGGAATATAGTGCTGCCTTTAATCTCTTTTCACCAAACAACTCACAGCTTTTGTTCTATGACGGGCAATTAGGAATTTTGCAAAAGGATGATTGCCACCTCTGGGTGGTTAACGAATCAAATAACGAATACAACATCCAACCCATGTGGCAGGAAGTACGCCTAGCACTCAAAGCCATGCCATCAGGTGTTTATGAAGATCCGCTACACCCCGATGTTCCCTTCCGCACCTTGATGATTGGCAACGATGGCTTAGAAAGCCGGGTGAAAGCACCGCCCAGGTCTGCTATATTATTTCAACACAAATGTCAATTATCAGACATCAGTCGGGTGGCAATTCTTCCCCTTGGCGATCGCTGTGCTGTCCGCATGATGCTGTATAAGATGGAGTACGATGGGCCCGCTTTTCCCTTTGATCTAACCCGCACCACCAAAATTGGGGATGTTGCAGATGCGATCGCCAATGGTTTTTATGACATGTGGAACCCTGCCTTCCTGCACTATAGTCCTGACGCAGGCAGAATCTACCACAGCAAGTGGACGGGTTTGTCCTTTGCCCATGAAGTTGAGGATACAGACGACCCCATCAACGATATGTCTGTTGTGTATGAACGGATGCGCGTTCGCTACACAGCGCGTTCTGAAAGGTTTTGGTATGTACTCAGGCACTGCGATCAAGTGCTTTTTGTCCGTACAGGTATCGCCGACCGTAGTAGTGTGATTGACCTGGTCAATAAGTTAGAAAAACAATGCCAGGGTAAGCCATTTCAACTTTTGCTGCTTTCTCCCCAATCTGACCATGAGTTTTTAGACCTGCCTCAAGTCCTGCACTACAATGTAGAGTTTAATCCCGATCGCATGTATGACGATTTGGGACACTGGATGTACTGCACAGAGGTGATGCGAGGAATCCTCGAATCTCTGGGAATATCGAGCAAAAACCTCTTTTGGTGTCCGCCCAAAATACCAAAGCGGTGAGAAACTAGGTAATATCATGTCCGTTTAAAAACTTATGATTTGGCTGACGCGGAGATAGGGAGACGCAGTGAGACAGCGAGTAAAGGAGGGTTTCCCTCCGCAGGCGACTGCGTTAGCGCAGCGTTAGCGAGCTTGCGAGCGTCACCCGAAGGGGGACAAGGGAGAAATTTTTATGATAAGTGATTAGCCGGACATGATATAAATCTCACAAAAAGCAGAGATTTTAGTCCACTTAAGTGGACTTGACCTAATAAGAGCGAGAATTTATTCTCTGGCGGGAGATTGGGCAGGTGCAAGATCTAGGTAAAAAGATGTCTCCGGCTCACTACGGACTGATCTATTATACAAAAGGTAGTTTAATGGTAAAAATAGCTCCTTGACCTTCACCAGAACTATCGGCTTGAATAGTACCACCATGCAATTCTACGAGATGATGAGCGATCGCTAAACCCAATCCTAACCCTCCTTGCTCATGAGTGTGATGTCCTTGATGGTAACGTTCAAATACGTAGGGTAAAAACTCAGGGCTAATACCGATACCCGTGTCAGTAACAGTAATTTGAGCATAGTTGTCAGTTGTCAGTTCGTGACCACTCACCATTGACAACCGCACCTCGACTCGTCCACCAAATGGGGTAAACTTGATCGCGTTCGAGAGTAAATTTCCCAGCACTTGCAGCAAGCGATTGTAATCACCAGCAATGGTTGCCATGGAGTCGTCAAGTATCGATTCTAGAACGATACCCTTGGCGTTAGCAGATGGATAAGCTGTCTCAATCGCTAATCTCACAATGACGGCTAAATTAACTCGATTAATCTCCAGCTTCAGTTTGCCACGAATGATCCGAGACATATCTAGCAGATCTTCTAGGAGTTTGGCTTGAGATTTGGCGCTGCGTTCGATGGTTTCTAAGGCATTGTTAAAGGTATGTTGATCAAATTGCCGAGTTCGTAGCAGTTTTGCCCAGCCGAGAATGGCATTCAGCGGCGATCGCAAGTCATGAGATACCATAGCCACAAACTCATCTTTGGTTCTGTTGGCTGCTTCTGCTTGGGCGCGGGCGACTTGCTCTAATTGTAAAAGTTGGTGACGTTCAGCTTCTAGGTGTTTGCGATCGTCAATATCTGTACTTGTGCCAAACCACTTAATAACACTCCCTTGGTCATCTTTAATTGGTACAGCCCTGGCTAAATGCCAGCGATAGATGCCTTCACGGCTTTTGTAGCGCATTTCTTGTTCATAAGGCTCCCCTGTGCGTAAGGCTTCCATCCATCCTTGGATAGCTAAGTGAACATCATCTGGATGTACGATTTCTGTCCAGCCAAATTTCATTGCTTGGTCGATTGTTTGCCCAGTAAATTCATGCCATCGCTGATTGACATGCTCATATTCTCCATCCAAATTGCAAATCCACACCAGTTGCGGCATGGCATCAGATAAGTAGCGATAGCGTTCCTCGCTTTGGCGCAGGGCTGCTTCTGCATGTTTGCGTTGGGTGAGATCGAGAACAAAGCAAACGCTGTATCCTTGCGTCTGTCTGCCTTCTATTTGTGCAACTCCCAGGAGGATCGGCACACGAGTACTATCTTTGCGGATATATTCCTTTTCAAAAGGAGTGCAAATTCCAGAGGTTTGCAGTTCTTGGATTTTTTGTTGATCGATGGCTTGATATTCTGGCGGTGTCATGTCATTCCAGTGCAGACTTCCCGCTGCTAATTCGGCGCGAGTGTAACCAACTATGTCTAAAAAAGCATCGTTGGCCTCATATATGCGTCCGCTGAAGTCACCGAAGTAGATACCGACTACATTTGATTCTACAACCCGGCGGAACTTAGCTTCGCTTTGGCGTAGTGCAGCTTCATCTGATTTGCGATCGCTAATATCTGTGGTACTGCCAACTGCCCTAACTGCTTGCCCATTAGCATCTCGCGTAATTACTCCTTGATCCAGCACATACCGATATTGCTGATTTTTGTGACGCACTCTATACTCAACGCTATAGTGATTTTGATTGGCAGCCATTACCCGAAAGTAGTCACTTAAACTACTCTTATCTTCTGGATGAACTAGTTCATTCCACCATTGCTGATTTGCTTGTGTTTCTTCCAAAGAGTAACCTAAGATGCGGGTGATTCCTTCGGTTCTATCAACAGTGTTTTTCTTGATATCCCAATCATAAATCAAACAATTAACCGCAGCTGCTGCTAGTTGGAAACGCTCATTACTTAAGCGTAACTTCTCCTCTATTTGCTTGCGTTCTGTAATATCAATGACTGTACCTACAATCTGATGTAGTGACCCGTCAAGATTTCTGGTAAATATAGTATCTCGACTAAAAAACCAACGCCATTCGCCGTTGGCATGTCGCATTCGATACTCATTTTCGAGAATTGCACCATTTTCAGCTGATGCAAATTGCTGGAATTTAGTATGAAATTGAGCAAAATCTTCAGGATGCATCAAAGTGTGAAGTAAATCACCGCTCAAATCTGGAATTTGCTTTTGGGTATAGCCAAGTAGTTCTCCCACCTGATGATTAATATAGACATTTTGCTGTGTAACCAAGTCGTAAACATATAATAATCCTGGTGTAGTATCGGCAATGCGGGCAATAAAATTCTGAGTTTGTCGCAACTGTTCCTCTGCCTGTTTTTTTTCTGTTACATCCCGCCAAGATGCAACTAAGCCATCTCCCATTTTGGTAGCGCGAATATCAAAGACTCTACTTAATTGGGGTTTGCTATTAAAGATAATCGATTCTCTAACTAAAGATTCGCCAGTTTCTGCAACTTGGCAATATTCATCAAACAGACCACTTGTACGGTAAGCAGGTAGGATTTCACATAGTCCTTTACCAAGATGTTCTTCTTTATTGAGTTGATGACATTCACAGGCTACTGCATTCATATAATCAATGCGAAAGTCTACTATTTCCCCCGTTTGATTCCGCATGGCTGAGTAAATGCCAAAGCAGTCAAGCATGTTTTCTACAGAAGTGCGAAAACGCTCTTCACTGCGTTGTAGTTCCTGGCTCAGTTGTGTATTTTTGATTGCTGAGTAGATAGTAGAACACAAACCCTCTGCTGTCGTTTGTCCTTTAACTAGATAGTCATGCACGCCACTTTTCATTGCTTGTACAGCGATGGTTTCATTGCCATAGCCTGTCAACATAATTACAGGTGGTATAATTCCTTGGTGCTGCTGTTTTAATTGCGCGATAAATTCCAGCCCATCTAAGTCTGGGAGCAAAAAGTCTAATAAAATACCATCAGGCTGAAGCTGCCGACATAATGCTAATGCTCCCTCCCCCGATTCTTCCTCGAAAATTTTGTAGGTATGTTCTTGGTCTTGCAGCAGATAACGCCGATAGACCAGGCGGTCTTCAGGACAATCGTCAACGATTAAAACAGTCAGCGGTTGAGCCATGACTACTTGCTAACAGCATCTGGGAGAATTACAATATCCAGCCAATAATCTATGAAGCACTGAATAGTTTGCACTAGTCTTTTGATATCGATTGGTTTAAGAATATAACTAGCGACGCAGTATCGGTAACATATTTCAATATCTCTGGGGTTAGAAGAAGTGGTAAAGATCACCACAGGTATATTTTTTAAGTCTTTACTTTGTTTGATTTGTTCTAAAACTTCTCGTCCATCGGTTCCAGGCAAATTGAGGTCAAGTAAAATCACCGAGGGACGGGGAGCAATTTGAGGATCTGTATAAGACCCAGTGCGATAAAGAAAGTCCAGTGCTTCATCACCATCGGTACAGCGGAACACAGGATTAACTACGGCTTGTCGCTGCATGACTCGACGCAAAGCTTCATAATCTTCGTCGCTGTCTTCAATTACCAGTAACGGTTGGGCGGTCTTACTAATCATCATCTATTCAGTCCACTCCTTGCAATGTGAAATAGAAAGAACTACCTTCACCATAGGTAGACTCCACCCAGATTTTACCGCCATGACGCTCCACAATTTTCTTTGCAATTGTTAATCCTGCTCCTGTACCACCGCCATATTTACTTGGGCCGTGGAGTCGTTTGAAAATGCGGAAAATAGCGTCAAAGTGTTTTTCACGAATACCCAAACCGTTATCGCGGACATAGAAAATTATCGGTGCTGTTGGATGATCGATATAGCCAATTTCAATCCATTTTTCGGGTTTGTCGTTGTATTTGATGGCATTAGCGATGAGGTTATTGAAGACTTCGCCAACTTGGATGCGATCGCAGTACACTGTTGGTAATGGTCTAGGAATCCGGATCTCTACCTTCATTTCCTCAACCCGAGCGCTCAGCAAATCCAAATTTCGATGTACCACACCATTGAGATCAGTGTCCTGTATAGAAAGGTCTACCCTTCCTAAACGAGAAAAATGCAGTAGTGAATCGATTAAATCTTCCATCCGCTGAGTCAGACGTATCAGCGTTCTTAATTTATTCCTACCTTCCTCGTCTATGGTTTCGCCGTAGTCTTCTATTAAAAAATTTGAGTAATTGTGAATTCCCCGTAGCGGTTCTTTCAAATCATGAGAAGCAATATAAGCAAAAGCATCCAATTCATTATTACTCCTTGCTAATTCAATATTTAGCTGTGCCAATTCATCTGCTTTTCGCAATACTACGCCAATAATAGAGCTTCTTAACTCTAACGCTGCACTCACCTCGCTGGGTTTCCAGGGATAAGACTTCAACAACACCGTTTCTTTCCATAACTCAAAAGATTTACGGGGTGATAGGTGTATACTGCCATTTCCATCTACTTTTATCGGCTTATTTGGGTTCCCCCCCCAATTAACCGTTTGTACTATTTCTGGACGAAACCATAAAACACAGTTTTTCTGAGTTTTAGAAAAAGAAAGCGCCATCAAACCACTAGCTACATCCCGAATTTTCTCCGCTTGGGGATAAACTGACGATAAACTATCAGTATAAAAAATTTCTTGATGGTGATTTTGATAAATCCATTCCACCAAATCTTGAATATCCTCTTTTGCTGGGATGTTACCAACGGTTAAGCATTCTTTGTCAAAACAGATTGCTGCACCTTGAGCATTCACAAGATTGAGTAAATTAGGTTGATGTTTGATTAAACCTTCAATAAAGTTTTTTTCTGCTGACATGTACTCAACTAATTTACTATGGATAGATTTTAGCTGGATTTTATATTCACTATCTTCACTATCTTCTCTAGCACCCAATTCTAAAGATGTCATTTGTCCTAAAAATTCACAGGCATTACGAATTTCATAAGGAATATATTTGGGTGATTGATGATGACAGGCAATTAATCCCCAAAGTTGTTTATCTTTAATAATTGAAATCGACATTGATGCTGTCACACCCATATTGTGAAGATACTCAATATGGCAACGCGAGACACTCCGCAACACCGAGTTGCTTAAATCCAAAGGCTGCTCATTTAAAGGATTATTTTCAGGTAATATTGCTACTGGTTGGTAATTAGCATCGGGGATGATTCTCAACCAGTTTTTACTAAAAAGTTGTCTAGCTTGTTTGGGAATGTCCAAAGCAGGATAGTGTAAGCCTAAATAAGCAGGAAGTTGCTCAGCTTTTTCTTCAGCTATCACTACACCGCTAAAATCAACGTCAAACTGATAGAGCATCACCCGATCAAAGTTGGTAATTTTTTTGATTTCTTTGACAAGTATTTGCCCTAGTTCAGCTATATTAGCTGCACTTTGCAGTTTAGACATCGCTAGTTTAACTAGGTGATAAAATCTAAAAAAAACATTATCTTTTTCTGAAAATGCAGGCTCTAACTCTAAAATTAGTGATTGATCAGAACGATGAATTATACCATCAAAATGTACAATTTTGTTATGTGATTTAATCGTTAATTCAATGGGATTACTTAGTTGTAATTGTTCTGAGGATGAACAATCTTTCAAAAAGTTGATTTGATCTGCTTCTAATAAATTACTTAGAGGCTGATTGAGTAGTGCTTCAGGAGCTACACCCAAGAAAGAGTAAGTATTCTCACTGGTTTGTATAATAGTTAGCTCTGGTTCTTTTAATACTAAAAGCAATCCATGGGGTTGAATCGAGCCGGGGATGTGGATTGGTTCGTATTCACAGTTAGTAATATCAAATTCAAAAGAAATAGTAATATCGTTATCGCTCACTTATTGGTACCAATAAATACAAGTATTTTTATCATCAATATATATTTAATTTTTTGCGATATTTTGATATTATTCTCTATCTAAAGAGATATATCTAAAGTTAGATGTTGACAGATACAAATAAAATTTTCTCATTAAATATACTATTTATTAACGGAAAATTTATAAATGTCAATAAACCTCAACATAGATGAAATTAAATATAGATAAGCATGACAAATATAGGCGAATAATTAGGAGAGAATTTGATTATAGCTAGAGAAACTGAGTGATTTTCTCGAAAAAAATTGGTGCGATCGCATTCAAATCGCCAATGATATAGTTATCAAGGGAAAAGAAGAAGCTTACTCAAGATAATTCATTATTTCCCAAAGTTAATGGAGATATTATGCAACCTTCTCTACCTCTTGCGGGCTTAAATATTCTGGTAGTTGATGATGATGATGATAGTCGTTTTTATATTACTACTGTATTAGAAGCAGACGGAGCTAACGTTATGACAGTTGCATCCGTAGCAGCAGCACTAGAATTACTCTCAAAATTGCAACCAGATATCTGTGTTTGTGATATCGCTATGCCTGGTGAAGATGGCTATAGCCTAATTCGTAAGGTGCGTAGAATGCAACCAGATAGAGTTGGAAAAGTCCCTGCCATTGCCCTAACTGCCTATGGTGACAGCGAGGATCAACTACGTGCTTTAGAAGCAGGTTTTCAGACTCATGTTGCAAAACCTGTTGATCCAGGAGAGTTAGTTACAATTGTGGCAGATTTGGTAAGTACTTTTCAGAGGGTGTAGGGTATTGCTTCTCCTATCGCAGACGCTCTTGCTAGCTTGCTTCCCCGTAGGGGTACGACTTTACTCAGCAACCAATACCCATATATCCTAGTCTTTGTAAGATTAATTACGAATTACGTTAGCGCAGCGGTAGCGAGTCCTCGATAGCGTTAGCGACGCAGGAGCGTCGCGTCATTACGAATTACGAATTATCCATTGGGTATTCGTGAGAAACAAAGGGAATTTCTACTATTTCACCTTCTGTCTCTCCAACTTGAACTTTTAAACCCGCACCACCAGCTTTGGTGCGAATGTAACCCAAACCAAAGTAACCATCAGTAGTTTCTGTATAGCTTGTAAGTTTACCAATTTTTTCGTCTTGAATGGCGATCGCACTGCCAACTTCCGCAGGGGCACGGAGACGAATTCCCCATAGGTGTTGCTTTACACCTTTGTATGTATTTAACCGAGCGATGGTTTCTTGCCCAATATAACAACCTTTGTTAAACGAAATCGTCTGCCATAAACCCACTTCTAGCGGATTATAATCGTCTGTTAGTTCTGCATCTGGAGTTGGGCGTCCTTGTAATATTCGCAACACATCCCAACCGCGATCGCTCAACTCTAGTGCCCCTAATTGTAAAATTTGCTGCCATACCTTCTGTCGAGCAGCAGCTGGCAAAATTAACGTATACCCAGGTGAAGCTAAGCCGCTACCCACAGCAACGCGCACATCACCGTCAACTAAAAGATGATTAGCGTAGGGTTGACTAATAATTGCCCCTGCACCTAACTTTTCTACAACAGCATCACTTGCTGGGCCAATCAGGCTGAAGGTTGCAGTTTCATCAGTAATATCAGCTAGTTGTACCTTGTCAGCAAAAAAGATATAACGATCAAGCCATTGCATCACAAACTCACGACGACTGGGCGAAACCAACAGTAGCACCGCATCATCGAGAACGTAGCTACTCACCAAGTCAATCGTGCGAGCAGTAGATGTCACCATTACAGTATCACAGCCTTGTCCTGGCTTGAGACTTTGGAAATCGTTAGTACTTTGATTGTGTAAAAATCGGAGACGCTCATCATCATAAACACGGATGCGTCCCCAGTGCGAGCGGGAGCATACAGCAACCCCCACTGTTGCGGCTTGGATAGCTGCTGTGTCTTTACCGTCAATTGCAGATGTTGACATGATAATGAAATCGCCCTGTTTCAATGGTTCCGCATTGGGAATTCTAGCAAAAAATCAAGCCCTATCAATTCACCAACAGTATTCAGATTTTTGACATACCTCCTCGCCCTAAAAGTGCGAGGATTCCCAAGAATCACTTCTTGA
>NZ_JCACKM010000193.1:0-11037 GCF_059505385.1 Desmonostoc vinosum | reverse complement strand
AAGAGCTTTTTGACCGCATCAATCCTGGATAAATTCTCATACTGGGGTAGCATGGGAATTTCTAATACTCTTAAGGAGCTATCTATTTCATCTGTTACAGGTAGGCTCAGTTGTGTATGTGTGGGTTCTGATTCTTTTGGTTCATCAGTTAAGTCAGCATCAGAGATGTCATCAGGCAGTGAGAAAAATACGCTTTGTTGATCATGTGGGGACTCGTCAGCCGTCAACTTTGGTGTTTGGTTGTTGACATCCCAAGTATAAATCCCTATTTCACCAGGCACTCTCGTAAATCGTCCTGTTCCATGACCTCTTGATAATTCTTTAAGTACGCTACTTTTAACTTGTGCTATCGACTGGGTATCTAATTCTCCATAAACTCCGGTGATAATTGACTCAACCTTAAAAACCTTACCTGCATTTTGTTCTAAAAAAGAGGAGACAGCATCAATTAAAAACTGTCCTTCATAAGCTTTGAGCATTGGCACAGATGGAGCTTTTGGAACTACATAAGGTTGTTGATTTTGGCGTTTGCTCTGCCTTAAATTATGAATAGTAGGTTTGTCAGGCAACAAGCTTAAAACTAAAGTGTAGTGCCCAGGATTGTTAGGAACAAGTGACCATCTCTTGCTTTTTCTACCATGAGTTAGTGTTGATTGAACCCTGTCTTTTGCTACTTTAAATACGTCTTTATCTAACTCTCCATAAAGTGCTTCGACGATGGCATCTATATGCCACACAGTACCAGCATGTTCTCGTAATAGCTGTTCAATTGCTTCGCTTCTAGTTAGAGAGGCATACTGAGACAGCATTGGTATTTCCACCCCGAGAAGCGAAGTCTGTTGATTATCTTCAAGCTTTTCTTCTTTGAAAGCTGCTAACTCCGAATCTACTTCTGGGGATTGATGTTGATTATCTATCTCTAAGTTTTTTGCTTGGTCAACTTCAGATTCAATCGGCTCTACCAAGTCTAAGTCAGCTTCAGCAATGTCTTGAACATCTGGGGCAACCGCTTCACCAACTGTCTCCAATGCTGGCTGCTTGTCATTGACATTTGATTTGGTAGTCCAATTAGATAGTAATGCTTCTACATGGTCGAGTTGCGATCGCGCTTTGTTGTACAGTCTCTCGTATTCTTCTAGCTGCCGAACACAGTAGTCTCGTAATTCTAGCAACGGCAAAACTAGGTTTTGAGGGGGAGGGTCTAGGATCAAATCATCACCTTCATTTATAAATCAGACATGAGCTTATTAATAAATTCGTGATTGTACTGAGATAGTGCTAATTTTACTGCTTGAATATTAGCTCTCGATTGCTCAACTTTACTTATTAACTCTTTGAGGTCGCGTTTTTCCCAGTATCCTGTTTCATCAAATACTTTGCTCAAGATTCCTAAAGTTTGAGCATAATCTAAAATCTCAATTATTGCACAGTGAGCAATTATAAAATTCTCAATTCCACCTTCATCAAATGCAAATTCTGTTTTACAGAATGACTCTGATGTCCATTTGTCTTCATCTGGATAGCGGCACAAAAATATATCAAATTCCTCGCATCCTTGTCTTGGCAGTGAATCAAAGCCAATTATTGTTGATGGAATAATCTTTTCTAAATTTAAATTTTCTGGAAATTTATATTTATTAGCTCTAAGCTTAAGAATATATAATGGATCATCAACACTGTCATAACAACATTCTAAGCCTTCTAATTTCACTACCTGATCAACATGCACGAAAGGTAAATCTTGACATTTAGAATGCAAGCTATTAATCAATTGCTCAACATCTGAAGAGGAAGTTTCGCCAGCATCGAATGTGTAGTGTATTGTTATTCCCATAATTTTCCTTAATTAGATTTTACTTAATCGCCTCTAGGTGATGCGAAAGCCTCCGTCGAAATCACCTCCTTTACACTTAACCTAATCGCACTCTTGCCACAGTTAGGACATTCCACTTCAATTGCTTTCTCCTTTTTCCGCCCCCTAAATTCTTCAACAACAGGTGAACCTGTATACTCACTAACTAATCCAGTTAAGCAATGCCAGCACTCGTAGATCACACGCCCTACTGACTTGTCGCAGTCGAGAAACTGCATCTTCTGACACTGCTGGGGAGGTAATTCTTCTTCATCATTGCTCTCTGTAAACTGGCGCTGCTTGGGTTTGGGCGTGTCACCTGATTTTTTGGGGGTAGTGTATTCCTCACCTTGCTCAATTGATGGCGGCTTGTGTATGATCACTTTCGCTTGGGGCTGTGGTTCTGCTTGCGGCTCCTTGTCAGTAATTGCTTGTGGTTCATCTGGCAGCGGCTCTAGTGCAGGGGCGGGGTCTGGCCCAGATGCTACCTGTTGTTTTTCTGCTGGGCGAATGGCAACAAGGTCAAGCTTGGGGTTTGAGTTGTTGGGTTTTGGTAGTTTGGATGGGCGCTTTCGTGATTTCATTGATGCCTTGGTTTGAGTTAACTTAGCCTAACTGAGGAAATGAGTGTATTTTACCCAGCACTTTATGTAGTAATCTGGTGCATCAGTTTTTCATTGCCTTAGTATAAAACTTAGAAAAATTTTTTCGATTTCCTGAAATTATCTTAGAATCAGTTCATTCCACAAACTAATATATTTTTTCAGAAAAACCGTATAATCACAAAAAAAATGGAATTTCCCAATAAAACCAAACAATTCCTTGACTTAGTAGGAGTTACTAATAATTCTCAACTTCCTGAAAATGAACTTCTTGAACAATCCTTATTGATAACTGAAATTCACCTTGCTGCTCATCAACCCCGACGTTACTTTTCTGCTCAAGCAATGGAAAGCTTGGTTGCCTCTATCCGTGAACATGGCATCTTGCAACCACTTCTTGTTCGACCATTAGAATCTGGGAGTTACGAACTGATCGCTGGAGAGCGTCGCTATCGAGCAGCTCAAACTCTTGGTCTAGAGGAAGTTCCGGTTATTATCCGCAGTCTCAACGACCAAGATGCTTTTCAAGTTGCACTTCTGGAAAATTTACAACGAGAAGATTTAAATCCTGTTGAGGAAACTGAGGCTATCTTGCAGCTACTCTCTCTTCGCTTAGAATGCCCTCAAGGAGAAATTATTTCACTGCTTAATCATATTGCTAATCTCCAAAAACAAAAAGCAGAAATTACGAACAACGTTGTTCGTAGCCAGTGGGAGACGGTAGAGCAGATCTTCACAGTCATAGGGCGAGTTACTCCAGATAGCTTTCGCAGTCATCGTCTACCTTTACTTAACTTACCTAAAGATGTTCTAGAAATTTTACGTCAAGGAAAACTAGAATACACCAAAGCCCGTGTTATTGCTCAACTGAAAGACGAAGCTCAACGACAAGAACTTCTAGCGAAAGCTCTTGAAGAAAACCTTTCAGTTAGAGATATAAAAAGTTACATTCAAGAAATTCAACCTCCTAAGCCTTCTCAGAATCCTGCTCTCCCTAATCGGATGAAAGAAGCTTACCAACGAATTAAGCAAACTAAGGTATGGGAAGATCCAAAGAAAGCAAAAACTTTAGAGAAGTTGTTAGGACAGATTGAAGCATTGTTAGAGTAAAAATTATTGTTGAGTTTGCTGAAACAAGGTAAAGATTTATTGCTGAACTCATCCAACAACTAGAAACAGAACCAACCACATCTGAATTAGCTGCGTAATTTTTATGGTAAGCCTATGATGACTTACCGCTTTAATCAACAATTGATCATTAACTTAATCTATTTTACAGGATAACCTGTAAATAGGATAGATTTTTAGCTATGGGAAAACCAATTAAAGGCAAAAGAGGATTCGAGTCTGAAGGCAAAGGAATTGGTGGTAAAGTCGGAACAATCGGTGTCAAGTTTCCGCCTGAAATAGATGTCTTATTGCGCTCACTCCCAGAACTACTTGGTGTCACCACAGCTGAATACGTTAGGAATGCCGTAATTGCTCAGCTAAAAAAAGATGGGTTGCTTAAATAGGTACAACACTTGAATGTTTCCCTGCCTAAGTTGGCATATTCCCCTGGCAAAATTCCTGCTATTGTAACTGAAATCAATATTTACCCCATTATTCAAATCATATGTCTAATCCCACTCCAGACACGATTGGTAGCTACCTCAAAGAGATTGGCCGTTACCCCCTGCTAACAAGGGAGCAAGAACTCTCTTACGCTCTTCAAGTACACCAGATGGTAGCCATAGAGCAAGTAAAGGCCACACTTGTCGAGCAGCAAGAGCGAGAACCAACCACATCTGAATTAGCTACTGTTGTTAACAAAACCGAAGCCGAAGTCACTCAAATCCTTCTGCTTGGTCAACGAGCTAAGGAAAAGATGGTGACAGCCAACCTACGTTTGGTAGTTTCAATTGCCAAGAAATACCAGAATCGTAATCTCGAATTCCCCGACTTACTTCAAGAAGGGGCATTAGGACTCCAACGAGGTATTGAGAAGTTCGACCCCAATCGTGGCTACAGGTTATCAACCTACGCATATTGGTGGATTCAGCAATCTATTACCAGGGCGATCGCAGAAAAATCCCGCACCATTCGCATCCCCATTCATGTGAATGAGAAGCTGAACAAAATCAAAAAAACACAACGAGAACTATCTCAAACGCTGGGACGTACAGCAACTGTTACAGAGGTTGCTGAAGCTCTCAAGCTCAAGCCGAGTCAGATTCGAGAATGTCTTAATGCATCTAAACAGCCCGTTTCTCTAGAGAAGCGGATTGGGAAGGATCAAGAATCAGAACTGGTTGATATTTTACCTAGTGATGGCATTTCCTCAGACGAGTACATAACTACTGAACTTCTACGTGATGACTTGAGAAACATGTTGTCATTGCTGACACCAATACAGCAACAAGTACTGGCTTTGCGGTTTGGATTGGACGATGGACATGAACTCAATTTGAGGGAGGTGGGAGAGCGTTTAAATCTTAGTCGGGAAAGAATTCGTCAGATTGAGGTCAAGGCGATGAATATTTTGCGCCGCAGGAGTGACGACATGATTGATTATTTCGCGTCGTAATTAGGCACTATCAAATCAGTACCTGTAAAATTAACATCATCAGGATCTTTCTTGCGAAAACATTTTTCATGAGTCAGTCACGTTATTCAGACAACTGGAAGCAATTAGCCACGGCTATTAAAGCAGCTGCCGATTGGCGTTGTAGCAAATGCGGTAAAGTTTGCCTGCGCCCTGGTGAGAAACCATCTAATTTAACTTATTCACAGCGTCGTGCCTACAATCTTCAAGTTCATCATTGGAACCGTGACCCTTCAGATAACAGGGTTGAGAACTTGATTTGCCTTTGTTCGAGTTGCCATCTTGATTACCATCGATTCGGACGAGGTAACGTTTCACCAGGGCAATTGTCTCTGTTTGAGAAAACAGATTGTTAAGCAATCATGCCAAATTGCTACAAGATTTGGAGGAGCATTTCACCGCTAAAGACACAACTTCATAAACCGACATAAGATAGAAATCAGCGAAAGCTTATATTTCTTTGTAGAGAGAGAAACACTCCTTTAGCCATGCCCAGCAGCAAGATTATCGAAGTCAGAGAGTACACCGTCAGAGCGCACAAACGCGAGATTCACACTCGCACATTTAACTTTGTATGTAAGCAGTGTGAGCAATCCACACAACGCGAAACTTTTGGGCCGCGTCCTTTGTACTGTGAACGATGCCGCCCTTCACAACCTCCCAAGAAAACAGTTGTTCCACTTCATAAGAGAAAACCAAGAGCAACAACTTATGACAGCGGTAAAGGGATTGCAGGTTAAACTAATGCTAGGTACAGTATTTAGTATTTATGTACTACAATAAAACAGCTCTTTCATGTGCGGCATTTAAAAAGTAATGTAATGTCCACCCTCTCAAATCTTGACCATCAACAATTAAATACCTCTGTCCCCCACGAAACAATTACCGGAGTCGTTGAACGCCTGACCTTTTACTCCCAAGAATCAGGTTATAGTGTTGCGCGTCTGGTGCGTTCTCGCGCTACTGAACTCACAACAATTGTCGGCAGCTTCGCCAACATCCAGCCTGGGCAAACACTGCAATTAACAGGTTTTTGGCGTGACCATCCCCAGTATGGGCCACAGTTCCAAGTTGTTCAATATTCTGAAACTAAGCCAGCGACAATTACCGGAATTGAAAAATACCTTGGCAGTGGTTTAATTAAAGGAGTAGGCCCAGTTACAGCAAAGCGCATTGTTGCCCACTTTGGTTTAGAAACACTCGAAATTATCGACAATCAAATTGAGCGCTTGGTAGAAGTTCAAGGTATTGCTAAAAAGCGCATCAAGTTAATTCAAACTGCGTGGCAAACCCAAAAGGCCATTAAAGAGGTAATGGTATTTCTGCAAGGGCATGGTGTTTCAACAACCTACGCGGTGAAGATTTATAAACAATACAAAGATGAAGCCATCGCCACCGTAACTCACAATCCCTACCAACTAGCCACCGACATCTACGGCATCGGTTTTCTGACTGCCGACAAGATTGCGCGTAACATTGGTGTTGCACCTGATAGTGAATTTAGATACCGTGCTGGGTTGATTCATGCTTTAGCTGAAGCTGCTGAAAACGGACATTGCTATTTACCGCAGCCGGAATTAATTGAGCAAGTAACGAAACTGCTGACTACAGAATCGCATGAACCTTCAATTGAGGCGGGAGCCAACATCATCAAAGAAATGGGGCGAACTGAAGAGTTGATTCGAGAAAGCAGTGCCGAGAAAACACTACTGTGCTACCAACCCAGTTTCTTTTACACTGAACAAAATATTGCACAACTGGTACATAAGTTGTTAGGTAGTCCTATACCAATTGATATGGTTCGTGTTCGGGATTGGATTGAGCGATTTACCACCAGTCGGAGAATTTCTCTGTCAGAACAGCAACAACAAGCGGTAGAGATGGCTGCTTACTCCCGTGTAATGATTTTAACTGGTGGCCCTGGCTGCGGTAAAACCTTCACCACCCACACTATAGTCTCGCTTTGGAAAGCAATGGGTAAATCTATTGCTCTGGCTGCACCAACTGGTAGAGCTGCACAACGCTTAAGTGAGATGACTGGACTAGAAGCGAAAACCATACACCGACTGTTAGAGTTCGACCCTTCAAATATGGGTTTCAAGCGCAACAGTGACAATCCTTTACCTCACACAGCAATTATCGTTGATGAAGCATCGATGCTTGATTTATTTCTCGCCAACTCCTTGTTGAAAGCAGTAGCAGTTGGCGCACAATTGCTGTTAGTGGGTGACATTGACCAGCTGCCATCAGTGGGGCCTGGTAATGTACTTGCTGATCTGATTAATTCGCTTACTGTACCAGTGGTGCGGCTAACACAGGTATTTCGCCAAGCTCAAGCGAGTGCAATTGTCACCAAGGCGCACTCCATTAACCGAGGACAATATCCTACAATTGAACCCATCTCTGATAATCCCGTGTCTGATTGCCTGTGGCATGGCGGCGGGTTTGAACCGGAACACGGGGTACAAGCAATCTGTGAATTGGTTACTGATTTGATTCCTCGGCTTGGGTTTAACCCAGCAACTGATGTTCAAGTGTTATGCCCAATGACGCGAGGTGTAGTTGGTACTCGTAACCTTAATGGCGTCCTGCAACAGTTGATTAATCCACCTGCACTGGACAAAGTTGAAATTAACAGGGGTGGGATTATTTTAAGGGAGGGCGATCGCATTATTCAACAAACCAACGACTACAATCGCGAAGTCTTTAATGGCGATTTGGGGATAATCGAGGGCATCGATACTGAGGAGCAAGAAGTCATGGTGCGGTACAGTGAACGTACTGTGGTTTACGATTACGCTGACTTAAATGAGATTGCCCTGGCATGGTGTGTGACAGTGCATAAAAGCCAAGGCTCAGAGTATCCTGTGGTGATAATGCCGTTGTATATGCAACACTTCATAATGTTGTCACGGAATTTGTTTTACACTGGCTTAACCCGCGCTAGGAAGTTGGCGATCATCATTGGTTCAAAGAAAGCGATTTCTTTGGCGGTGCGTTCTTGTGATGACCAAGAGCGATATACAAGATTACAGCAAAGGTTGCTAAATATTGAGGCGGCCTGTGATAAATAATTGATATCCGCCGACAAAACAAGCCATCGAAAGACAAAACTGCCACAGACTTGTAGGATTGAGGACGGCGCGACTACTAAAGAAAATAAGAACTATAGTTTCCGAATGTCCAAACTCGACCGAAAGCGCAGAGATTTTTGCACAGGTGAAGCGCGTGCTTTTTTCCAAGCGTTCATTTTGTGATGATTTGTGTGATTAATACTTTGTCAGGCGTTGGTGAGCTAAACAATAAACGCCGCATCGTCTACTACAAACTCAGGTTGGGTTCCCAACACTGCAACTTTGCAACGATTGTGTGCAGACATGGGGTAAAATCTAACTTGGTCTTCGCGTTTGTTCACGAGTCGAAAGAGGTATTTGGATAAGGTTTCGTACTGTTTTTCATCCAATACGCACTCGAAAACCGACTTTTGTACCCGCAAACCGTAAGCTTCCAGAAGTTTCGCCACCTTGTTGCGGCGGGTATCGCTAACAATGTCGTAGCAAACTAAGTAAAACATCATCGTTTCACCAACTTTAGAGGAACAGTTTGCGGTTCAATAGTGTTGATGAAATCTGAATTTGCAGGACGAAACTTCAACGCCAAAGGACGGTAAAATTCCACATCTCCCAGCAAATATGCAAGATATTCTCGTACTTGTAAGTCGAGACATTGACGATAACTTACTTCTCCAGCGTCAGGATGCAGTACAAAAGTTCGCAGTTTTGCTTCCCAATGTTGGAGAAACTTGAAGAGAAGGTTGTGTGAGTGGCTTTTTCCGTTACCATTGGTGTTAGTCAAATTGCGGACAAAATTTAACACCAAGTCATCGACAATGGGTGCGCGAAATTCTGCGGTCAAGTCCCATGCTAAGGGCAGTTCGTGATGACTATCGCGGTGTAAAATTGCATAGTCAGAGTTAAGTCCTACGGTGTTCAGCAGTGTGTAAATATATTGATGCAGCAGTTGATTTCCCAGGTTTATTAGTTCGCTAATGCGCTTCGCATTTGTAGGCGAACATTCGTTGTAGAAGGTGAGTAGAGAAGCAACGGCGCAGTAATAAATATTATCAGCTTCTTCGCTGTATTCTTTTAGTTCTTCGATTCCTGGTGCTATTGGTAAGTTGTCCATCAACAGCGTCAGGTAATTTAATGCGCGTTGAGTTGTGTGATTAGCATGGTGACGAGTCCAACTTTGCAGAAAAGTATGCTGATTGTGCAATTTTGCCCAGATAATACTTTCTGCTGTAGCGCGGTTAAATTCAGTATCACGTGCGCGTCTACGTTGATAGGTAAGATATTTTGCTTGTAGTTGCGATGGATTTTTTAGCCGTCCTAAATATTCACCAGTTTGGGTGAGATATAAGACGGGAATCTGATGTGAATGAACGATTTGAATGACTTGTTTTGGTAAGCTGATATTACCAAAGATGATGAATTGACTGAGATTCCGAATTGGAATACAGATCCGCTGATTTTGTTGATGAAACACCTTTAAATAATGGTGTTGAATTTGGAATATTACGTCCTGTTCGGTGATGTAAATGGTAGACATAAATTGAAGCCAACTAGGTTTAGTTGTAGGTGAGAAGTTGTATTTCCTTACCTATATTTCAATTTTGTCAGGTTGATATATGAGTTCGTATTGGCGTAAATGCTATTTTTATATGACTTCGTATCTGGGTTATATGAGTTGCTATAAAGGCATAAAAAAAGCCGGAGATACTATCCCCGACTTAGCCATAGTTTAATTATTCAAGCAAATGCGATCGCATCGAGCATCTCAACTTTTCCTTTTACCAAAAATACAGACCCTTAGAATAGATGGTAGTTTCCATCCCCGTGAGGGGTAAGAGATTTAAAACTACAGTCATGCTCTTGCATGACCACGACCAAAACAGGTTTCCATCCCCGTGAGGGGTAAGAGATTTAAAACTGTTAGCAATTACTTTTTTAGGTATGGGATTGGTAATGTTTCCATCCCCGTGAGGGGTAAGAGATTTAAAACCCTACTGTTACAGAAAGCTTACCAAATAAGGCTTACAGAACTGCAAAACTGAGGGGGGTCTATTTTACATGTCAACAGAGCAGAGTTATTGAGAATAACTCTAGTCTCCACGTAACTCAAACCCTTATACAGTAAGTCATCTGAGGGGGTCTACGAAACAATCAGCCTTTGAGCCTTTGTCCGACCCCCTCAGTTTACATTTCTTAACAAAATGGCTTCAGGAAACTAACCATTAAGTTACACGTAAAAAGTATGTACTTATTAAATTTTCAAGGTGCATCTGTTGGTATAAACAATACCATAGCGACCGACTAAATGCAATCTCTCTATTAAGGTTTCCAAATCATTGGTCGTGACAAGTACATAATCGGAATCCGTCGCCGCAATGCCATACTCACAGCACCATGTGATACATTACAACAACCAAACAGCACAACATTGCTGACTCGACTAACTGGAACCTTAATCCGCAATTCACCTTGATAATAAACTTGAAATTGTTGATTTTTGACGCTCAAATAGGCACCTTGGTCGGTTATATATAAAACAGTTAGTAGCAAAATCTGCCGCAATCCTGTAATTTGGGATAGCATTTACCTTTCAGCCCAGAGCTACCTGAATCAGCAGTTGATGAAAATGGTTAGTTCAAATAACAAGCGTGAAGAATTGAAGCTGGTGAATTAACGATAATTATTGCTCTATCCCGAAATGAACATACTCAGGAGCTATAAAGCTTATACTGTAAGATATCTGAAATTTTTATGATTGTGATTAGCTCCTAATTAAAATTGCTATGACCGATACACCAAGCAACCGACTAGACCGGATTGAGGCAATTCTAGACACACTAGCAGCTCAACAACAAATAAATACTCAGGCGATCGCCCAACTGACAACAAAGCTGGACAACCTTAGCGATAAGTTTTCTAATTTGCTTT
>NZ_JCACKM010000192.1:0-11125 GCF_059505385.1 Desmonostoc vinosum | reverse complement strand
GTCATTACGAATTACGAATTACGAATTACGAATTACGAATTACGAATTATTTAATAGCTAGTGTAGAGGGAAATGTGAAAAGAGCAATTATTACTAGAGCGTTCGTGGCATCAATCGGTTTTTTAGCTTTATTTGCCCCAAGTCAAGTATCAGCTCAACTCATACCGCAACCTTGGGTTTCTGTTGGCGGTAAAGATGGTGATGTCACTTATTCTGTGGGAGCTAGAGCTTTCGATTTAGGGGTAGAGTTGGGAAATGGGCCTGATGGCGCTACTGGAGTAGATGTTTTAAAGTTTTTAAGTTTGCCTGTGATTTCACCCTATGTCGGCGTTGGATATTATTCGGAAGATAAGGGGGTTGCGGTTTCTGGTGGTGTTCAAGTAGGGGCGAGTGATAATGTTTTTGTGGGCGCTGGTTATAATTCTGTACGCGGGTTTAATGGGCAGGTGGGGATTAGATTTTAGCTGATATCGGGCTTTTTGTATAAATATTTTTTTAACCGGGCTACGCCCCGCTTTGTTAACACGCAGAGGCGCAGCGAAAAGTTCTGTTCGCGTAGCGTCTCCGTCAGGAGAAGGAGGGTTTCCCTCCGTAGGAAACTTTTCAAGACAGAGGCGCAGAGAAGAACGCAAAAATTGGTTTTTACTTTTGTTAGTTTTTTTGCCCTACAGCTTCACACCAAGTCTGGGCAAACCATCCATCGGGGTGCTGGCTCCATTCTCGTAAGGCGCGGCTCATTGCTGTTATTGATTGTTCATCAGTCCAACCTTTCTGCACTGCTTGATATATTTTTGCAGAAGTCTCGATTATTTGCGCTAGATATTCGGTGGCGGAATTCAGGGGTTCATAACACTGATATGAAGCTGAGGTTTTGATGTTGGTAAATTTAGCTTTTCGTAATAATGCGCCTAATTCTCTGCCTATGTCAGGATTACCACCATTCTGCTGTTGGAGCCATTTAGAATAAGCAAATGCCTTATCCAATTCTGGTGTGGTTGGTGTTATTAGAAACACGCCCCAGTCAGGACTACGAAGACCAATTATCGCTCCTGGTTTCAGCACTCGCCATAGTTCTTGTAATGCTTTTGCTGGTTGTTGAAGATGCTCGAATAATGCATGGGAAAAGATAGCGTCAAACGAGTTATCTGGGAAGGGTAGAGCATAAATATTCGCCTCCAGAAAATTAGCATTGCTGATACCTTGAGTTACAGCACTCTCAGCAGCTATACGAATTTGAGAAGCTTCTCTGTCAATACCTGTAACTGTGCCTGGAGCTAGAGCTTTTGCAAAACCTAGTGTGATTGTAGCGGGGCCGCAGCCGCAATCTAGCAATTTCATACCTGGATGCAGGTAAGGCTGAAAAAATGCAGCATGGCTATCTACGGTTCGCTGGGCCATGAAATTAATTGCATTGCTGGAATAGCCTGGAGTGTAATTTTCTGACACAGTTCTAACTCCTGTTGATATTTATGTATGAGTATCATATGCAGCCATTTTTGAGATGTCCAATATATATTTATGCATATTTGAGATTTATAAAATATCAAAACTATGGAACTGCGACATCTGCGCTACTTTATCGCTGTGGCTGAAGAACTGCACTTCAGTAAAGCCGCAGAGCGATTACACATTGCTCAACCGCCCTTAAGCCAGCAAATTCAGCAACTGGAAGCAGAACTTGGGGTTGAGTTATTCCACCGCAAAACTAAGCGACAGGTGCAGTTAACAGAAGCTGGGAGAGTATTTTTGCAAGAGGTTTATCAACTGTTTACGCAATTGGAACGAGGAATTGAGTTAACGCAAAAAACAGCAAGAGGTGAGAAAGGATTATTACAAGTGGGGTTTACTAGCTTAGTAACTTACGATTCGCTACCGATAATTTTGCGGCTATTTCGAGAACAGTTTCTAGAAGTGGAGTTAGTTTTGCAAGAGTTAACAACGACTCAACAAGAGCAAGCACTACATCATCAACGTATCCATGTCGGCTTTGCTCATCCACCTTTAGAAGATGAAACACTCAATCAAGAGTGTATTCAGCAAGAAGCTTTAATTGTGGCGTTATGGGAAAATCATCCCTTAGCTAAACAAGATTTTATTTCAATACGATCGCTTGCAGATCAGTCCTTCATTATGTTCCCCCGTCACTTGGGCCCTGGACTTTACGATCAAATCATGAGTCTTTGCCAGCAGGCTAATTTCAACCCAAAAGTGGCTCAAGAAGCAATTCAAATGCAGACAATTATTAGTTTAGTTTCAGCAGGAATTGGGATTGCGATCGCACCTGCTTCATTGCAAAATCTTTACAGGGTTGGTGTAGTTTATCGTCCAGTTGAGGAAAAAACACCATTAGTAGAAACGGCTGTAGTGTGGCGAGAAGAAAATATGACACCTGTGTTAAAGGAGTTTCTGCAAGTTGTTAGGAGTATCTGCTGCTGATATACAAGCTTTGATATGTAAAAAAAGGCGAACCCAACAGTTCGCCTAATAATTATGGTGTTATGGTGTTGCTTGATCAAAACCTAAATCTTTGCTTCTTCCTTCACCAACTTATCCCAACCTAAATCTTTCAAATTATTATTTCGACGCAACGGACGAGTCACCAACTCTAGAATGTCACGCGCATTAGTGAAGCCGTGAATTTGAGCAAAAGTGAACTCAACAGACCATTTTGTATTAATCCCGCGTGCTTCCAATGGGTTAGCGTGGGCCATACCAGTAATTACTAAATCTGGTTTCAAGTCATAAATTCGTTGAACTTGATTGTAATTATCTGGCTTCTCCACAATCTTTGGCAAAGGTACGCCCATTTCTTGACAAGTTTTCTCTAGCAAAGCCAACTCAGCAGCTTGGTAGCGCTTGTCCATGTAAGGAATACCGATTTCGGGTACTGTCATCCCACAACGCACCAAAAACCGTGCTAAGGAGATTTCCAGCAAGTTATCACCCATGAAGAACACAGACTTACCGCGAATCAGTTTGACATAATCTTCTATGCCTTCCCAAATTTGCGCTTCTCGTTCATCTAAACCTTGGGGAGTAATGCCAAACACAGAGCAAATTTTCTCAATCCAAGCGCGGCTACCGTCGGGGCCGATGGGGAAAGGAGCGCCGATGAGTTTACATTTGCGGCGACGCATTAGGGTGGTAGCTGTACGGCTGAGGAAGGGGTTGACACCAGCGACGTAATATCCTTCTTCCAATACTGGTAATTCGGTGAAGCGTTTTGCAGGTAGCCAACCGGAAACTTTGATGCCTTGTTTCTTCAATTCTAGGGTTAACTGCGTAACTACAGGGTCAGGTAGAGAGCCAAAAAGCACCAACGGTGGATGATCTACGTACTCAGATTCTTCTTGAGCAACATCTTCTTTTTTCTTACCGAAGTTGAGCAACTTTTGAATGGCGTTGCGTTCGTTCTTTTCTGTTTCTGCTACAGGTGTTTTATCGGGACAACGTGTTGCCATGGCAGCTAACACAGTGTCTTCTCCTTGAGTGAAGGCATAATCTAAGCCATTGGCACGCGCTACAACGATGGGAATACCAATTTCACCCTCTAGTTTGGGTGCTAAACCTTCTAAATCCATTTTGATAATTTCAGTGGTGCATGTGCCAATCCACACAATTACACTGGGATTGCGATCGCGTTTAATCTGCAAACACAACCGCTTTAACTCTTCATAATCGTTTAGTTGTGCCGAAATATCTCCCTCTTCCAACTCTGCCATTGCATAACGGGGTTCAGCAAAAATCATCACTCCCATCGCATTTTGCAGGAAGTAGCCACAAGTCTTTGTACCAATTACCAAAAAGAAGCTATCTTCAATTTTTTGATATAACCAAGCCACACAGCTAATAGGGCAAAAGGTGTGGTAATTTCCAGTTTCACACTCAAAATTTAAAGCTTCTGGTTGTTGAGCAACAGTCATTTTGATTTTCTCCCCTTGATTTTTTAAGTTAGGAGCAATTGAGTTATGAGTTATGAGTTTTGATTATTAACTCCTAACTCTTAACTCCTAACTTAGTAATTAAGCATTGGGGAAGAGACGGGCAATTTCAGATTCATCAAAAACGCCTGATGGCAGATCTTCCCCTAAAAAGTCGTTATTTCCTTCAGCCTTTTGTAGTGCTGTTTCATCACCCCAGACATCTGACAAAACATCGCTAAAAGCATTCTCATCTAGTGGCTTGAGATCATCAAGTAACTGCTGATCAAGCTTAACCTCGGTTGCAGCTGTGGTATCAAAGGCAATATCCCCAAACTCATCTGCTTCTGAGTTAGAGATTTGGTGAGACTCATCCTTTGAGTTGTGTCCATTGGATGAGGCATTATCACCAATTCCGTTTGGGATTTCCTGCGCCTCAGTTATGTCCAGTTTTTGATGCTCAGAATCTACCATTGAGAACTCTTGAGCTACCAATACTTCCGCAAAGCCATTTGCATGAGGATGCACCAGTGTTTCATCATTGAAATTGTCATTAATGATTGCTGCTGACTCATCTTCATATTTATATGTTTCTGCTTTCGGAAGAATATGATTTCCAAGAGCGATGTCTGGGTCAAAATTTAAATCAAGCACCTCAATTAGGGTATCGGCGTCTGGATTCAATTTGGAAAAGGGGAACATTAATTGCGCTAACTTGGGTTCTAGCGCGTTAATTACTCCCAGGATGAGGTAAGAAGGCGGGCGCTTGCCGCCATCTGGGGTATACACTGATTCCACTTCCATGTGGAGTGTAATCCAATCACGATTCACCTGAAAAAACTGTAGCCACCTTTGCTTTAAAGTATCTGTAAAGCCGTGAAAGAAAGCCATATCGCTCCTCATCCTCAAAACTTGATGATTTATACAATCATCAAGTCTAGTTCCTCTTCTGAATTCAGAACCTGGGGTTTATTCGGATTTAAATAAAAATCAGACAACAAAGAGAATAATTCACGATCTTGAGCATCGTTCGGTACGACACCTTCAGGACGCGCCAAAATTTGGTCAGCAATGTTGAGATAGTAGTCACAAACGTATTCCAGCGAAGGGTCAGAATCTGCCATCTCAAACAATGTCTTACCTTTAACACGGGAAACACGGATATCCTCAATCAAAGGCAAAACTTCTAAAACTGGCATTGGCACCGCTTCTATATATTTTTCAATCAAGTCGCGCTTGGAGGTGCGATTACCAATTAATCCAGCTAGACGCAATGGGTGAGTCCTAGCTTTTTCTCTTACTGAAGCGGCAATGCGGTTGGCAGCAAACAAGGCGTCAAAGCCATTGTCTGTAACAATCAGGCAGTAATCTGCATAGTTGAGTGGTGCAGCAAAACCCCCGCAAACAACGTCACCCAAAACGTCAAATAGAATGACGTCGTACTCATCAAAGGCGTTGAGTTCTTTCAGTAATTTCACGGTTTCGCCGACTACGTAACCACCACAGCCTGCACCCGCAGGAGGGCCACCCGCCTCTACGCAATCAACACCACCATAACCTTTATAAATTACGTCTTCTGGCCAGACATCTTCGTAGTGATAGTCTTTTTCTTGGAGGGTATCGATAATTGTCGGAATCAAAAACCCTGTGAGGGTGAAGGTGCTGTCATGTTTGGGGTCACAACCAATTTGCAGCACTTTCTTGCCGCGTTTGGCTAAGGCGACGGATATATTACAGCTAGTTGTGGATTTGCCGATTCCACCTTTTCCATAGACTGCTAGTTTCACTTTAGATTTGCCTCTTATCGTTTTTTATCAAACTCGTGGCTCAAACATCTGCCTTCACCTAGCCCTTTAACGGCAAGACGTTAGGTATGTGAGTGTCATTATTGTGCAAATTCACAGGAAAAGAAAGGGGCTTTTTATTTGTTTGATGGTGATATCAAGATTATTTTAGTTTAAAACAGATTTTAAGTTGTTATAGGCTCATAAAATAATTGTTTACAGATTAAAATAGCTCAAATATAGTTTTTTAGTATTTTTTATATAAAAATAGTTACAAAAAACAAAAAACTGAAAAATCCTTTTACATATAGGTTTCATTGATATATTGCCCAAGTTGCAATCACTGCCTCTGAAAGAATTCAGAGGCTAATAAGCGAATGTAGATTTAAATTGCATAGCTATGGCGGGCTTTCCAGCCCACCCACAAGAGTTTTAGATATGCAAACTAAATGTGGTCTGGCTTATCTTGAGACCGCTTAAGAATAAATTCTGAGGCTAATGGCTTAAATCGGCTCAAGACGATTGGTAGGATTTTTGTATCTATATGAATATTATATCTAGAGATAGCAAGCTTATTAGCCGCGCTAGTAGCTTAGGACAGCCCTGCTTGACTAAGGTTTTACGGTAAATGACGCCAAGTAACGTTTGAGGAACGTAGACGCCGGGAGGGCGGCTTCTTGCAGGGTAACTCAGCGCCCAAAAACTTTGTGTTTGTTGGGTTTAACGAAGCGAAATTCCATCAAACAGCTGAGTGCGATCGCAATTTTGTAAAAAATTATTAAATATAAATATATTGTCCAAGTTTATTTGAGGCAATTATGAGATATTCTCTGCGACTGTCTGGATTTCTTGTAATGTTTGCCAGCCAGCTTGCCATTGAGAACTGTCTTGTAATAACTTAGCATTCAGCCAAAAGCGAACGTTAGGGTCACACGCGGCAACCATTTCCGCATAAACCCATTTACCTTGATTTTTACGGTTAACGACTTGAAAGTGTCGCCAGCCATCAACTTTTTGCTGTGCTGTCCACTTGGAACCAACTAGGTAAGGAAATTTTTGTTTTTTGGTCATTTTTTGAGGCGCTTAAGGCGCTGGCAGAATTACGCGATCGCAGTCTACCACTCTCGCAAACGTGGTAATATATACTCCACATAAACGTTTAAATTCCGGTGGTGGCAGGTCTTTTATCTGTTCGTAGCTCATCGCTTGTTCAGTCTTGAATTCTAGCAAATGCTCTGCCTTCAGCTTGAAAAAGTAAATATAGGTAATTAGTTCTCAATCTTAAATACGGAAATTGAAAATCTGCACTAATCCGATAATTATGAGATAGATTGCCACAATATAATTTAATAATCTGGGCAGAATCAGAATTAGAACTCCTGCAATCAAAGCAACAATCCCATTAATATTAACACTTAACTGAAGAGTAGTAGTTTGTTGGGCGAAGAGAATGGGTAGATAAAACATGGCTAGTTAAATAGGAGAGTAATTGACTATTAGCACTATTGTATTGCCTCTATATAAATTGCCTTATTTTTAGTTGCTTATGCTTTGAGTAAAAATGAATGCTGTGTTAGAGTTAGAAAATGAGAATAAAATGGGTTGTAGTATTTGTTTTAATATTAAAAGGCTTGACCTTTTGGTGTAAGCAGACATTTCTCCCAAATCTAAATCTCTACACAGTTACGATTTTGGAGATGATATATGTCATTGTATGTAGGCAACCTTTCATATGAGGTTACAAAAGAGACTTTAACTACTGTATTTGCAGAGTATGGTACTGTAAAGCAGGTTAATTTACCTACTGATCGTGAAACAGGGCAACTACGCGGCTTTGCATTTGTGGAAATGGGTAGTGAGGCAGAAGAATCAGCAGCAATTGAAGCTTTAGATGGTGCAGAGTGGATGGGACGCAACCTAAAAGTGAATAAGGCAAGACCAAAAGAAGACAACCGAGGTTCGTTCGGGGGAAATCGGGGAGGATACGGTGGCTCTCGTAATCGCTACTAACTTTTCAAAGCGAAAGTTTAACAGTTGATGTTTGAGGGAGATAAAAAATCTACCTTATGCTTGATTTTGTTTGACTTAAAGTTTGACCAAAGCTAGGGTGTAGGGTGTGAGATGTAGAAAAATGAAGAGAAAATAGTGTTTTTGCATACTCACTGATTGAAACCAATTCTCTTTCAAGCCCGCACTAAAATCGTAGATTTGGTGGTCAATGAAATGGTGGTTGCTTCATGCCCACTAAATTATCCCACAACCTACATCCTTTGACATTACTCACTAGCAATACAACAAGGAAATAAATGACCCAAGTAACAGTAGGTGAAAATGAACATATTGAGTCAGCCTTGCGTCGATTTAAACGAGAAGTCTCCAAAGCTGGGATTTTCCAAGACATGAGGAAGCATCGTCATTTTGAGACACCAGAGCAGAAACGTAAACGCAAAGAAACTGCTAGGCATAGGCAAAGAAAAAGAGGTTTTCGCATTTAAGACAAGGGTTGACTCAATGGGCGACAATGCAAAAACTCCTTTTTAATGACAGAGATAGATTTAGAGTGCAGGCCCTATTCCTTGGTAAAAATATTGACTTACACAGGTTGGAAAATTATGTTCACTTGGCAAGTATGCCAGTAATGGTTACAGTAGGTAAACATGGCTGTGCAGTACTGCTGGGTTATGGAGCAGTTGTTCTGTTTAACGTTGAGCCTTTAGAAAAGGTAGCCTTCTTGACAAAAATATCTTCTCAAGTTAGTGACTGTTTTGCCGACCCAGAAACAGAAGAGGTGGAAGTTTCTCTTAACCTTACCGAGAGTGAGCGAGTAAAGGAAGGAAAAATTTTACTACATGAATTTAGTGTAGAGCGTTTGCAGATAGTGGCTGATATTCTTGCCAAGAGCGTTGTACTATCTCATTATGAGAGTAGCCTAGCAACTGTATTTGATCAAATTGAACCGTTTGCAGCTAGTCTCCAGCGCGAAAATAGGAGTAGACGCCAAAGCCGAGAATTACTTCGTCAACTTGGGACTACTTTGTTAGTTCAACATAAGATAGTGGGTCGAGTAGAGATTATCGATAAGCCGGAGTTACTATGGGAATCCCCACAGCTAGAAAATTTATATCTGCGTTTAGAGGATGAATACGAAATCCGTGAGCGTCATAACGCCCTGGAACGTAAACTAGAGCTAATTTCCCAAACTGCACAAACAGTGTTGGAGTTTATGCAGCATAGCAGTAGCCAGCGAGTAGAGTGGTATGTAGTAATTTTAATTGTGGTGGAGATTCTGCTTTCACTGTATGACGTGATTTTCAAAGGCTAAAGCTAGAGTCTTCAGGACGTAAGAAATCTATGAAGTCCGAGGCTACCCTCATTGAATTGGGAAGCCCACACCCTATCTGTACTCAGATGGGTGTTGGGTAGTTCACTCTATTGCTCAATCAGTATTCGATCAGGAGTGGTAATTCTGGGTTTTATCGTTGGTTCTAGAGTTGGTTCTAGAGTCGGTTCTGGAGTCGGTTCTGGAGTTGGTTCTGGAGTCGGTTCTGGAGTTGGTTCTGGAGTTGAGTTTGGGGGTGATACTTGTAGTGGGGTACCAGCAGATGGGCTGTTAACAGCACTATCTGCAAATCCGGGATTGCCCGTTAACCCCACATCGAGAATACAATTTTGGAGAGCGATCGCATTGGTAATACCTTTAGCTCGGCAAACTTGCTCTCCTTGAGTGCGCTGTTCAGGAGTGAGAACTGGCAGCGCTGTGGGGAATGTTACATTCGTAGGCGGTTGCAAAAACAGCGACTCAACTGCCCAGCTATTACCAAACTCGTTGTACAACTTATCGAACGGCACCGGTGACCCGAGAACGTTCCCAGAACGGGTAGTGATATCGTTAGAGGGGTTGCCGTCATAGTTACCAAGTAGCCCTTGGACTTTATTTCTACGCGCCTCAGACAAGGCAAAGTATAAGTCAATATGTGAGCCTGTACTCAGCCTGACTTGAACCTGGGTTCCATCAGGCCAAACCGCCAGATATTGAGATCCTGTCACATAGAGATCCCCAAGGCGATTTCCTTGCTCATCTTTAAATTCGAGCTTGGCGTTATCTGGTGGCTGTATTGAGTTTCCATCTATTGACAGAGGAGAACTCTTCTGTGCGTCTATAATGACTTGACGCCCGCCAAGGTTGAACGCAACAGCACTGTTAATAGCTACTTGGTTATTCGACGAAAATGGCTTTTGTCTGACTTGCACTTCAAACGTATCATCAGGGGAAGTTGATTTCGCTGCAATAAAGTCGCCGCCAGCTTGGAAATCATAAGCCAAACCGTCAAAGGTGACTAGATGCGGGTCTCCGGAACTGCTACCATTGCTGGCGTTAATATTAATGTTACCTATCTGCTGATTACAGTTGATGACAGAATTGATTACTGGGCCCACAATATTACAAATAATGTTGATTTGAATTACTTGGATATTAGGGCCAGCTGCATAGCTAGCGATGGGAGAGTTAAAACTAAACAAGCTGAGCAGAATTGATACCAGAGACAAGGGCTTAGTCCGCATAAAATGCCTCCTAATTAAATTTAGTAAGTTTGGAACAGTTGACCCGTGCTTGATTTTTGATTTCTCAGTCAGAGTTAACTTTCTCTGACTAAGAAATCAACAGTCATACTTTGTCTTAACTAACTGCTCATTCTCCAGTTCAAAACCTGCTCATAACAGGCTAAAAAATGCTCAATTACTGTTCAGTTGCTGCTCAATAAGTAGAAGGACTAAATTAAATAATTCGTAATTCGTAATGACGCGACGCTCCTGTGTCGCTCTAAGCGAAGCTATGCCGCAGGCTTTACGCTACGCTAACGTAATTAAGTTTTGTAATGGGGATTTCACCCCAACACAAAACTTGCCGATTATAAAACCGGGGACTTAAACCCACGGAACTGGTTAAACCTCACCTCGATTGCCGGGTTTCGACTCCGCTCAACCCTCGTCTTTTCAAAGATCGAGCTAAAATTAAAATTAGGGGATTTTCCTGTTCCCTGCCTAAAGGGCTTGATTAAATTGCTGTAGCTGGTTGATGTTGCAAATCTCGTACAGGATCACCTAAAGCGCGTACATTGGCAGCAAATTCTAGCAATATCCCATCAGGATCAAAGAAATAAATAGATGAAATAAATGTATTTTCGTCAGGTTCAGGAACATAGCCAGAAGGGACATCTGCATGGTGTAATACAGGTGTGACTTGTACACCTTTAGCAATGAGTTTTTCTCTATACTCTTCTATTTTTTCTAGAGGGATATTAAATGCTAAATGGTTTAATGAACCATGAGCAGTAGCTAAATTACCAGTTTGAAAAGCATCAGGACTTAGAGGCTGTTTGAAAAGTCAGGTAGTTTGTAAAAAAACTCTCTCAGTGTAAG
>NZ_JCACKM010000191.1:0-11247 GCF_059505385.1 Desmonostoc vinosum | reverse complement strand
GATTGATTCTGTGTACCACCTAACAGAGATTGGATGTCGTGAATGATAGTCCCCCAGTCAGCATCCTTGTTCCATTCAGCACGAAATCTCACTTTAGTTACTGCATCATATAACCGACAAAACACTGTGTTTTCTTCACCAGCAGTAACTG
Source organism: Desmonostoc vinosum (assembly GCF_059505385.1). Lineage (NCBI taxonomy): Bacteria > Bacillati > Cyanobacteriota > Cyanophyceae > Nostocales > Nostocaceae > Desmonostoc > Desmonostoc vinosum. The sequence goes on along the minus strand of NZ_JCACKM010000191.1, from coordinate 11,096 downwards.
CAATAATCAGGGGCTTAGAGAAGTCTTGAATTAGCGTTGCAGAGAGAAGAAAGGTTTTCGCAAAGTTCGTTTCAACTCCAGTTCTGATGATATAAACCTCGTCTGCTCTAACAACAATGTCCAGCTTCAGATTGTCCTTTCCCTTGAATTCTCTTGTTGTCAATCGCAGTTCAGACAAATATCCGGTTAGTCCTCTTTGTTGTACGGGGATAGTTCTATCCTTATCGATGTCGTAGTGATACCAGAGATATGATTCCCCGCCTAACTCAGCGTTTTTGACATAAAGATAAATGGGTTCTGGAGGATTACAAAGACCTAGTTGAATTTCAGTACTCATGTTTGTCCTGGAGTGTGTGATAATTGTGTGAAACTTTAAGTCATTAGCAATCGCCCCATAACGGCACAATTTGAGGCGATTGCTTTTTCTTAAGCAGAAGTCTTCGGATGACTCTCTAGCTCTTGTTTCAAATAAGAGAGTGCAGTTTGAGCATCACCAATTGTTAAATCAGGGTGATAATCAAGAGCTTGGAAATCAGGGTGCTTTGCTATTTCTTGAAGAACAAACTTTGCAGCATCAACTAATGTGTAGAGATTGGGATGAGACATCTTTAATTACTCCTATTTAGTGAAAATTCAGGAGTCAGAATAGTAAAAACTTAGAATGTTTAACTTATAAACCTATTAGCCAAACCAATTCTGAATTCTGACTCCTGAGTGCTGAGTACTAGTTACATTTCCTCGACAACTTGCAGTAAAAACCCGCAGCCCGTATTCTGCACTCTCACAAGCTTTCTATCGAGTAGCGATTGAATGACACCAGTAGAGAACCCAACAGTATGCAAAGGAGCAGAACCACCTCGACAACGAAGCGAGTGTAATAAACTAGCAGCAGTCATACTGGAAGAGTCTTTAACTGGTTTAGTTTGGCGATGTTTAGCCATCTGTTCTACCCCCTGTTACAGCCGCTAACTGTTGCTTAAGGGCATCTATTTGCTGAGTATGTTCATCGATTTCAGCGATTATTTGCGCTCGTAATTCTGCAAGAGATAGCGTTTGAATTTGGTCATCAAAGTAATGCCGGACTTCCTCAGAGTTCTTGTCAATCAGTACGGCGTAACGCCAAGAATTACCGTACTCGTGAGCTAACAATGTATCAGCGGGGTAGTACTCGCAGCCTATGATGATGCCCTGTTGTGTGCGCTGTCCAAAGGTAAAGCGGGGGTAGTCCCAGTTATTGGGGATGGATATTGTGGGTTGCATAGATGTGATGAGTAATTGAAGGAATGGATTAGGGCGATCGCTGTTGGTTGTGATTGTTGAGCAATCGCCTGTATGAGAATTAAGCGGCTACAGGCTCATACTGCTGTAGGCGCTGCCAGTCTTGAGCAGTTAGCTGTTCAAAGGGCAAATCTAACAATTGCTCACAGTCAGCTGCTTCTACATCCAGCAACTGCTGTAGTTCCTCAGTAGTCAGTTGCTCCAGTGGGCGGTATTGCAAATATTCAGGAGTGGATTCAGTTGCAGGTGGAGTATCTACCATCGATAGCGATCGCACCGCATCAAACACCGAGTCAGAATACTGCTGCTGACCCGAACCACCCTGGATTACCCACCAGTTACCATCAGTGCATCCGACTTGTCCCAGCTTCACACCATCCTTGTAAATCCCGTCGTTGAGAATTTCAAACCCGTAATTCTGGCACTCGTTGAAGATATGCGCCATGATTCGGTTTTCGGAGGTGCAGGGTGTTGGTTCTTGTTCCTGTACTGGCAATGTGCCATCCTTGTAGTGAATGCGGATGTAGCGATCGCACATCATTGGGGTAGCTGCACGGAATACTTCTGTGTTGTTCACCATCACTACCCAAGGTTGCGTCAAGTCATGGTCGTGGGTGATAGCAGCAACCAGCTGATTACCAATGTAATATTCGTGATCGTAAAAGGATATCTCGACTGTTCTCAGTTGTTCAGGGGCTACGGCTTGGGCTTGGGTGGCGATGAACTGGTCGAGTTCGGTTTGTGCAACTTTCTGGATCTGGGCGGATTGGTAGGAGGCGATCGCGCTAATCCAGGCATCCTTGCAACGTTTGTCTGAAACCTCAGCTGTGCAGCCGATTTCGCTGTAGATTTGCTTGAGACGGGCAATCGATTTCAGGTGCAGCTGTTGATAAGTGTAAATGGGCTGAGTCATAATTGAAAGGCTCTTTAAATTTAGGGCAAAAGAAGCGCTTCAGATTCGCAGTCAGGGGCGCTTCTGTTATGTATTTATTATCTGCTAGTTAACTGCGCTTGTCAACTATGTTAACTAACTGATATTTTATGGGTAGTACTATTCTGTTATGGATATGAAGGAGTTAAGAGAAAAAGCAGGGTTGCGAACAGTAGATGTGGCATCTAAACTAGGGATTGCCGAGTCAACTGTTCGTAATTGGGATATTGGGCGGCACACTCCCAGGTTGCCAATTGAAGATATACCCAAGTTTTTAGAAGTATACAAATGCACTTTAGAAGAGGTAATTGAGGCTGCAAAGGAAAGCAAGAGAAAGTTTGATGCCTCTCACAGCTGATGCTAAACCTGTTGCTCCTGACATTTTTCATCTGAGAGCAGAGGCTATAATCAACTTCTTAGGCAATATTTATAGTGTTTGACTGGGGGAGATGAACAATAGCCCTGGTAAAAAGATTTTAAAAAATAAATAATGTCTGCAAACAAGTAAAATCAAACTGCAATCAAGCATCAAACTTGCTTGGGCAGGCGAAACATAAAATTAAAGGCGAGTATCTTGCTCGCCTTATATTGTAGATAGAATTAGCGATATAACTTACCTTCCTACTTAGCTCCAACGATTTTCCCTTGGCATTCTTGAATGAGTTTATTTACTTCTGAATGTTGCGGAAACAATCGCTTGACAGTTTCAAACTTCTCAATTGCTTGAGTATATGCACCTTGAGAATAAAATTGCAATCCATCGCGGTATAACTCGTCAACTACTCCTTTTTCATTACCCACACCAGCTTGTCGTACAAATTCCATAATTGTATTGCTGGTGAATGCAAAGGCAAAGCCAGAGACTTCTTGACCGTTGACGGGTTCTCCACCAAAGGTGGTCATACCAATCACTTCGCCTTTAGAGTTGAGAACAGGCCCACCTGAGTTGCCATGTGTTACGGAGGCACTAATTTGAAAAACAGGTGAGCCATCAGCTAGTCGCTTTTTGGCAGAAATTTCACCGCTAGTAATTGTTGCTTCTGCAAAGGATGTGTTGTCTAAGATGTCAGGATTAATACCTGGATATCCCATTGCAACGATTTTATTTTGGATTTGCACTTGCTCGGAATCAGCTAGCTTTAAGACAGGAGCATTTTTGATTTCTACTTTAATTACCGCAACATCTTTACCTTGACCAACAGGTGCGCCGGATACTTTAATTTCAAAAGGTAAAGCATCGCTGTTGGGCAAGATTACACTGTTAATTTGCTGGATGTCTTCCACAAATTGGGAGTTGTTATCAATTTCTTGGAGACCTTCAGGATTTTTTAACAGTTCGCTGGGATTTACACCCAAATCTTGAGCAATCTGCTCTACATAGTTTTGAAACAATGCTTTTTGGCATTCTTCAGGATTTTTGGTGGCTTCAATTACGTGAACATTTGTGATTATATAACCGTCAGAGTTGACAAAGAAGCCAGAACCAGAGCCACCAGCAGAAACATCGTAAACTTTACTTTGGTCATTGTAGCTGAAACGAACTTTAGCTGTGCAACCGCTAACAATTTGAACTACGGCAGGTTTGGTATAATCAGCTAGAGATACTGGATTTTGGATAGCGATCGCACCGTTGTTTTGAGTAGTATCGCTATTGTTTTGACTGGGTTTGTTAGGGTTTGATTGTGCAACTGCAACTCCATTATTCTGGCTATCACTCGCATCTATTTTTTTGTCACCACAGCCAGTCAGAAGATTTGCTGCAAGTAAAGCAGAAGCAAAAAGAGCAAAGAATTTTTTATTGGTTTTATTTGTGTTGTTTAACATATGAGTGTTTGCTGAACTCGATGATTCCATCAAACACTCTTGGTATTAGAGATAGCCTATGAGATATTTGTGTACGATTTTACTTGCCTACGACTTATTTCCAGAAATTTTGGAAATATTGCTGGTATAAACTACAGCTTGGCAAGACTTCCCCACCTTGTATTTTTATTAACCCCAAGGCATTTAATTTCGAGCTAGTCTTCTTGTTTAATTGCGTAGTATGAGGTGTAGTAATCACTTCCTTCATCCCTGCTTCTAATTCAGGATACTGTGACAAAATTGACTCTATTCGTCGTAAATAGTTGCTGTATATTCCTGTTGTAGTGGGTGCTGTTTGTAAAAGTTGAGTCAATGTCATATCTTGACGGGCAACATGATACAGCGCCAGTCTGACTAAAAACGGATGTCCTCCTACCATTTCCATTAGTTGCAGAACTTCTCTATCGCTCCAGTTGACTTGGTAAAGTCGTGCTAAATTTTGTACTTGCTCTACTGTAAATTCTGGTAATTCTACAGGTAAACCAACGTTAAAAGGCGATTGGTTTAAGTTTATTGGTACATAAACTTCCGTGGAGTGGACAATTACTAACCGCAGTTGTTTCCAAATTTGGCGTTGTTTTCCTTCTTCGTGGAGTACGCGTAGCAAACCAAAAAAGTCTCCGGAGATTTCTGGGTATTCAAATACTCTATCGACTTCATCTAAACCCAAGGTTATCGGTTTTTTGATTTCTGAAAGCAGATATCGTTCAAAATAATCTTGACAACACAAATTACTACCCATAATTTCTGCTAAATCCCAGTGCTTTTGTACTAATTCGAGATTTAAGTTCAAAGCTCTGGTAACGCTGGCACAGAACCATTTTAGAAATGTATCGGTATCAGTAAAAGACTTTTGTGCTGCCACCTGTAAACTTAAGTATACGGTTTCAGCTCCCTGTTGCTCTGCTCGATGCAAAATCCTTGCTAGTAGGGAAGATTTACCCATTTGTCTGGGTGCTTTAATCCGAATCAGAGAACTTGGTTTACTAATTTCCTCGTAACAGCGTTGTTCGATCGGTGGACGTTCAATATAAAAGGGAGAATTGACTTCAATCTGTCCCTCTGGATATTCCAGGGTAGTGGGAAGTGGGGGAGGTGATGGCTCAGATCCTTTTGATTGTACTGAGGAAACTGCATATTCTCGCCAATCTAAACTCAATTTTTCACAAATCTGAATAAAATATCTTCGGTCAACTGGTTTAAGATTAACAAAATTACTAACTGTCGATGCCGCAATGCCTAAATCCTCAGCCAAATCCTGCTGACTGAAAAATTCTCCAGGTACACCATCTAATCTACCTATACGTTGGAAAACTTTTTCTTGCTTATCTTTCCGCAGGATGACCGAACGTGGCATATTAAGTGATTTGCGAAATGCTATAAAACTTAGTTTACAGGATAAGTATTTTTCGGTAAAGTCAGTCATAAGTCGAGGATAACTCGAATTTCTCGTGGTTTAACTCAAATCCGGTCATGTTTTGATGTAGGTAGGTATGTCAACTGACGTACTGCGTTAAGTAGTTTCTATATGCGGTGACTCAATCATGACAGCAAATTATGAGTATAAAGTGGGGGGAAGTCTAAGTGCAAATGCCCCTAGTTACGTCGTTAGGCAGGCGGATTCTGACTTTTACTATGGGTTAAAAGCAGGAGAGTTTTGTTATGTTTTTAACTCCCGTCAGATGGGTAAAAGCAGCTTGATAGTTCGCACGAGGGAAAAACTGCAAGCAGAAGGTTTCGCTTGTGCTTACCTTGATTTTTCTGTGATAGGTAGTAGCAGTAAGTTGGAACAGTGGTATGCAGGGATAGTTTATAAGCTTGTAACTAATTTTAATCTTGGCGAGCCATCAGAATTTATGCGTAATTGGTGGCTCCAAAGGAGTGAAATTGCTCCCGTGCAACGATTGGAAGAATTTATTGAAACTGTTTTATTAGCATCTGTTCAAAGTAAGATTATTATTTTTATTGATGAAATTGATAGTATTTTGAGTTTAGGTTTTTCGACAGATGATTTTTTTGCTTTTATTAGAAGTTGTTATGAAAAGCGTAATTTTAATCCAGAATATCAAAGATTGACTTTTACTTTAATTGGAGTGGCAACACCATCCGATTTAATTAGTGATAAAAGGCGAACACCGTTTAATATTGGTAGAGCGATTCAACTTGATGGGTTTAAAGATACTGAAATTGAACCTTTAGCAAATGGTTTTGAGGGAAAGGTAGAAAATCCTTTAGTTGTGGTGCAAGAGGTTTTAACTTGGACTGGAGGACAGCCATTTTTAACCCAAAAGGTTTGTACATTGTTAATACAGAGTTCCACTACCAACCTCTCTTTACAAGCGATGAAGGGAGAAAGAAATAAAATAAGTGACTGGGTAGAAGAAGTTGTTAAAAGTCAAATTATTGAAAACTGGGAAGCTCACGATGAACCAGTGCATTTGAAGAACATACAAAATAGGATGCTGGAAATAGAGCAAGTCGCTGGTAGTTTTTTAGGTTGGTATCAGCAAATTTTGCTTTCGGGAGAGATTACTGCTGACGAAAGTACAGAAAAAATGGGATTTCGTCTGACTGGTTTGGTAATTAAACAGCAGGATAAGTTGCGGGTTTATAATCAGATTTATCCATTGGTTTTTAATTTAAATTGGGTTGAAAAAGAGTTAGGTAAACTGCGTCCTTATTCACAAAGCTTTCGGGCTTGGGTTGAAAGTAATCGTCAAGATGAGTCGCGGTTGTTGCGAGGACAAGCTTTGCAGGACGCTTTGCAGTGGGCGAATGGGAAAAGTTTGAGTAATGAGGATTCTAGGTATTTAGCTGCGAGTCAGGAATTAGAAAAAAGAGAACTAGAAGCAGCTTTGGTGGTTAAAGAAGAAGAGAGTCGGATATTAGCAGAAGCGCGACAGAAAGCTGAAAATGCTTTAGAAAAAGAAAAGGAAGCAAATAAAATACTATCCTCTACACAAAACAAAGCTAGACGGTTTGTATTTATAATAATCGCTTTGGTAATTGTTTTTTTTACACGGGCTGTAATGTTATTGATAGGTACAGATAGATTAGATTGGTTACTTCTTAGACATCTTCATAAATTAGATATTAACCATTACAAAATTGGTATATATTCTTCTTTAATAAAGATATTTATTGTTTGGATTATTGCTTTGATTCCTATTCGTGTAGCGAGGTACTTTTTACGCGATTTGCACACAGCACGCAAGTTAGCAAAGAGAGGAAATTGGGAAGGTTCAATTACTTACTTAGAAAGTTTTCTCCCTTATGCTAGGCAACGACCTTGGTTAGACTTTATGCTCTTATTAACTCTGTGGTTGGATACTACGAGTGTACTAGCAATGACACTGAATAATTTAGGACAATCTTATTTAGCAATCGGAGAATTAGAACGAGCCGCATTCTATTTGACTGAAGCTTTACAAGTAGATACAAGTTATCCATCGCCACACTTCTTTTTAACTCTTGTAGAACTGGGAAGAGGAAACTTTGAAGAAGCTGATCGTCACTTGGATGAAGCTCATAGACTTGGATTCTCTGATAGAATAAAAAATAGAATTGTATATGACCTGGGAAGTACAATTTCTTACCTGAAAAGATTGGAACAATAGTGCAAAGATAGAATAACTAACAAGAAATTCTTGAGTTTATATAACTAAATTTTAATCAATTTTTAAGGGAACTCGCATGATTTTGATTTCACTTGTTTTTTCCACAAGCGTAATCAAAACTTGGGGTTGAAAAGACACAGAGCGATCACACTATGCTAACTTCTGAGTTTGCGTTGGTTGTAGATTATGGAGAAGAATAGAGCGATCGCCTTTTTGTTTGAGAGGATGGAGTGTGATCGCATTATAGAAAGCAGGGCAAGGTAGTTATAATCGAAGCTAGAAGCAAACGAGGTCAGGTAATAATGACTGTACCTACAGAAATTCGTAATAGAGCGATCGCTTTACTCGAACAATTACCAGGAGAATCTTTAGTAAAGGCTGTCGAGTTTTTGGAAGCCCTTTCTCACGAAGCTTTACAGGTATCAGAAGCACCAAACCCAGAAATTAGCGAAGCCGCTTTGCTTCAAATTATTCAACACCGTCTGTTTCCTGAAGAACAAGAGAGATTGGCTTATCTGCGTCAGCAAAATGAGATAGGGGTAATTACAGACACAGAACATCAAGAGCTACTGATGTACGTTGAGCGCATCGAACAACAAGATGCTGAACGTGCAGAAGCATTGATAAAACTAGCTCAACTTCGCAAAGTTGATTTAAAAGTGCTGATTGACGAGTTCTTGCCTAAACACAGCAACGTCGCCTAATGTCAGAGCGAACCCCAGAACCAATCAGGCGTATTGTTGCTGCTCGTGCGCGTGGTTACTGTGAGTATTGTCGCTGTTGTGAGCAATTTGCTACTGAGAGTTTTACAGTTGAGCATATAAAACCTCGACAAGTAGGTGGGGAAACAGTTTTAGAAAATCTTGCTTGGAGTTGCTTCGGCTGTAATGGTCATAAACATACCAAAACCCAAGCAATTGATCCAGAAACGGGAGAAAAAATAGCACTGTATAATCCTCGGCTGCAATTTTGGAGCGAACATTTTAGCTGGAGTGATGATTTTACCCAGGTAATTGGTAAAACTCCTTGTGGTCGAGCAACAGTAGAAGCTTTGCGTTTGAATCGGTTTGGTGTTGTCAATTTACGCCGTTTGTTGAGGAATGCAAATCTGCATCCACCAGAGAATGTAGAAGGTGATGAATAGGGTTTATTTTTCAGGATAAATTAGCGATCGCACTAAACATTTACAGCAGTTTTTACGTGAATAACTGTAAATCAATTTCGATAGCGATACCTTCGGTAAGCTTTCCTTCGGAACGCTGCGCGAACGCTAACGCATGATTTTGTTGGCGTTCAAGAAAAAAATCCCCAACTTATCCAATAAGTCGGGGATGTGAAAAAATCTGGGATAGTACTTTCTTAAACTACACACCTTCTTCAACTATTTTGTTGAACTTGCGAATCAGTTGATCTCTCATTTCTACAAATTCATGAATTTCCTTCTCTAATTGTTCCTCCATCTTTCTCTTCAAAACAACGTTACTAAGGCTTTCTAACTTCAGAGTTTTCTTCTCTACAGCTTCAATAAACTTATCAAAAACCCTATCCATTTCTGCTTGTAGTTCTTGTGCCTTTTGCATCAGCAATTTAGCAGTTTCAGCCCTTCCCGTAGCCTTGGCTTGCACCAAATATTGATTGCAAGTTTCTCTTAACGCTTGAGTATGAGTTTCTCTCACCATTTCCAAAGCTTTTTTGCGAAACTCAAACTCAGTTTGAATTAGCTTAAGTTCACCCATTTTTATAGCTCGTTGTGTTGCATCAGGAAAGAGTTTTTGTAATAAATTCTTCCTTGTTTGATTCTGAGCATCCACAACACTTCCTGCATAATCTGCAACTACGTTGACGATGGAAGATTTGGAAACTTGCATATCTGATGAAATTCTGGTGAGAGAGTTATTTTGTTTATTGTTGTAGTCAGACATTATTGTTCTCCTATTAATGATAATTAGTTCAAGGAATTTTCAATGTTCTTTAGATCGTCAAATACATCTTCTATTTGACTTTCAGTTTCAGCTTGGGAAAGTTTTTCATTTGCTTTTTGTTCGATAATCTTCTGTTTCGCTTTCTTTAGTTCCGGCTCAATTTCACTAGCAACAACTTTGATTTGATTGGCTTGTTCCATGAATACTTCTTCAATTTGTGCTGCTATAGAGGTAATAACCTTAAGCCGAATAGCAGCCATTTCTGGACTTTTAGCAGTCTCTTCTGTTAGTAGTAAAAATTGAGTAGTGATAAGTTCAATTAATCTCTGTTGAGAATTGTCTCTGACAGCATGACGAATTTGTTTGCGATTTTCAAGCTGTTCTTCGATACTTTGCTTCGCATCTAATAAATGCTGGCTGTGATAATAAATCGCTTTTTGCTCCAAGTGTTCGAGAATTGCATCGTATGGACTATAGTTTGACATTAACTTTGCCATCATCGGTGCAATTTCTATCATTACGAATAGAAGCGTAATGAATAAGCTGATTTTGCCAATAGTTGGGTCATTAGCTGCTAGTTCCTCTAAGATTTCCAGCTGCTTTGATAAGCCTACTGTTTGAGGTGGCCGATTCTCAAAGCGATTTTTATTTTGTGCTATTTCTTTTTCATTGTTTTGAATTTGCGCCTGAATTGCCTCCATTTCTCGTGTGATTTCTTTAGCTTGTGCTTTTTTTTCGTCTATGACAGATTGACGATAATCGTCTCGAATTTTTCTATACTTCTCCCATTTCGCTTCTAGTTGTTTATTTGTGGTTGCTATTTTCTGATTTTTCGTTTCTAGATTAGCTTCATCTTGTTTAATTATTTCTTCCTTGATGTTAGTCTCAAATATCTTTAATTCCAGAGGCTTGCTGACAGTAACTCCCAAAAAGCCTGCTAAGATTAAACGAGGAATTAAGACTTTCATCTGACCAAAGAAGTCATTTTTCTTCTTTTTGGCACTTAAGATAAAAACTCTATCCAGATGAAAAATTACCAGTCCCCAAAAAGAACCCAGTGCAGGTGCGATCGCTTTGGATGCAAATACGGTATAAAAGGCATAGGAACCTGATAAAGTAGCTGTTAAAGCTGTCAAACATACAACTGCTCCAATCGCAGCTTGCTTATTTACCTCTGTCTGGCAGTCTTTTCTGCTTAATATCTGTTTATTTGCACCAGCAGAATATAAGAGAAAATCTAGACCCAGATTGCGTTTCTCATGTTGCATCGGACTCACTGTTTAACTCGACAATTACATAATTGCACTAGCGTATTCGAGTTAAACCTTGAGTAATTTGAGTTACTGATTTTACTTTTTTCGTGTATCAGTTAGTGTGAACTATCAAATCAAATAACGCCTCAAAGCATCTACTCATATTGTTTTTCACGATTTCAGGACTTACGCAACTGGCACAGGCGAGCGCTAAATTTGAGTACAAATGTAT
>NZ_JCACKM010000190.1:0-11333 GCF_059505385.1 Desmonostoc vinosum | reverse complement strand
GGGGACTGGGGACTGGGGACTGGGGACTGGGGACTGGGGACTGGGGAAGACGCGGAGACGCGGAGAATAATTAATTACGAATTACGAATTACGTTAGCGCAGCGTTAGCGAGTCCTCGATAGCGTTAGCGTTAGCGACACAGGAGCGTCGCGTCATTACGAATTACAAATTTACCCATTCCCTCACTTTACAAAATCAAACAATTGATGCGCCATTGCTAATTTAGAACAAGGTGCGATCGCTTGTTCTCGCCCTTTTCTATCTAAGAATATCGCTTGATTTTGATCGCTGCCAAATCCACTATCGGGCTGATCGATGGGATTGGCTACAATCGCATCTAATTTTTTATTTTGCAATTTTTCTAATGCTGGCTTGACAATATCACCTGTTTGTGCTGCAAAACCGATTAATATTTGATGTGGTTGCTTGAGTTGGGCTAGTTGGGCAACAATATCGGGTACAGGTTCTAGAGGTAAAGCTTGGGGTAGCGATCGCTTGGGTAATTTCTCTGTACTATAGTCTCTAGGTTTGACATCTGCTACTGCTGCCGACATGACAATTACGTCAGCGTTGGGCAAGCACTCTAGCATTGTCTGGTGCATCTGTTTAGCACTGACAACAGAAATTGTTTTTACTCCTAATGGTACATCCCAACTAGCAGGGCCACGCACTAGAGTGACGCTTGCACCTCGATGTAGTGCTGCCACTGCCAAGGCCAAACCCATTTTACCTGTGGACGGATTGCCGATAAATCTCACAGGGTCAAGATATTCTCGTGTTCCTCCAGCACTGATTAATACTCTTTTACCTGCTAAATCTCGTGTTCCCTGCGTATGTAACAAAGATTGAATATAAGTCACAATCTCTAGAGGTTCTGCTAGTCTACCAGCACCGATGCGATCGCACGCCAACAACCCCGATGATGTTCCCACACTATGATATCGGTAATCTGTTAACACCTGTTGCCAATTACGCTGTACTGAGAGTTGTTCCCACATATCTGTATTCATCGCTGGTGCTAACAACACAGGACAAGTGGAAGCAAGTACAGTATTGGTAAGCAAATTATCAGCCATTCCATAGGCTAACTTTGCTAATGTATTCGCACTCAGAGGGGCAATTACCATTACATCTGCCCATTCACCTAACTCAATGTGCAATGGGCGAGAATGAGTTGGTTGCCAAAAGTCTTTATCTGTGTAGGCAGGATGTCGAGATAGAGTTGCCAAAGTCAGAGGTGTAATAAATTCTTGTGCCGAACGCGTGAGGATGACTCGAACTTCCACCCCACCTTTAAACAGCGTTGATACAACTTCACAAACTTTGTAGGCAGCAATACCGCCACCCACACCAACTAGAACCCTGTTCGATTTGGCATGAGAATTTTGGGATGTGGAATTAAGCGCCAATGCTATCACCGCTTTGAGAATTGATTTATCAGAAAAATCTTAAGTAATAAAACTCGTATTTGATTTTTGAAAAAATCAGTACACCTCTAACTTCCTTCTTTCCTGTTCCCTGTTAAGAGTTCCCTCCCCACACAAGTATGTTCATCAATCAAATCAGAATCCTATATAATTACAAAACTTTAACATAGATTAAAAATAATCACTAATATAATAATTCGTTAAGTTTATCAGGCAATATTAAGAGTATCCTTAATTATTAGAAGCCTAGTTGAAAAACTTGAGTAAAGATGTGCAAATAAACTTAAATATTTATTTAGTCTTTTGTTCCTAGTTATCTAGTTGAGTACTTAAGACTAAAGACAAAAGTTTATTGGTGCTAATTTACTGACTAGGCTGTTGAGCAAAGCGGTGAAAATACGCTCTCATCCAAGTACCAACAGCGAAAACCCATGCAACCTTAGCACTAATTACGGAAGATGATAGAAAAAATTTTGCTGGCTGTCTCTGGATTAGGACATGCGGAAGAAATGCTCAAAACGCTGAAAGAATTACCTTCAATTCAACGCGCAAAAGTTACAGTTTTGCATGTTGTTTCAGGGCAAAGCACAGCTACTGCCATGACAACTAAATGGGAAGAAGGTGGTAAGATTTTAGCTAATGCTATTCAGTCTTTGAATTTAGACCCTAGCCAAGTTTCTTCAATTTTACGGCAAGGTGATCCTAAAGATGTAGTTTGCAAAGTAGCTGATGAGATTGATGCTGACCTAATTATTATGGGTTCTCGCGGGCTTAAACGGCTGCAATCAATTTTGGCTAATTCAGTTAGTCAGTATGTTTTTCAATTGTCTTCTCGCCCCATGTTGCTGGTAAAAGATGACATTTATGTCAAAAGAATTAAGCGTATTATGGTGGCGATAGATAACTCTGATGCAGCAAAAAATTGCTTAAATTTGGCCATATTTTTGCTGCGAGATATTCCAGGCGGCCAGTTAATTTTGGCGAATATTTCTACAGATTTAGGTGGTAAATCTTCCGGAATTAACGAGGTTCTCCCAGACAAAAATTCAGTTTTAGCGGCAGCAGTTGCAGAAACCCAAAAGCAAGGTATCCAAACTCGGTGTTATAGCAGTAGTGGTAAGCCAGGTGAAGAAATTTGCCGCTTAGCAGAAGAATTAAATGTAGACTTACTATTGCTTGGTTCTCCAGATCGCCGTCCTTCAATCGCTAAGAGTTTTGTTGATATAGATCGGCTAATAGGCTCTTCTTTATCTGATTATGTGCGAGTGAATGCGTCTTGTCCAGTACTGTTAGCGCGGACAGTCGCTTAAACTCAAAATAGATTTAGCGGTTAATAAATAAAAACCCCTGCACCATCGGTGTAGGGGTTTTTTATGTTATGCAAACCGTCCTAACTATCTTTTCCACCTTCTCGGCTAGCAGTTTGGATGTAAAGAATGATTAAAAACACAGCGGGAACTAGTACGAACAAAATGCTCGCTACGAACCCTAAGTCATTAACTTGCATGGCAATAAAGCCTCTCTAAATTTCCAGCCAACAACATTTAGGATATCATCATCGATGACAGAGTTAAGCAATTCAAAGTTCAAAATTCAAAATTCAAAATGAGGAAACTCAATTTTGGTAAGTATTTTGATTACCGGATTGATGAAATTAAAAGCAGTGTCAGATAAAGTTGAAAGATCAGGGTTTGGTAACTACGCTGACTGGGCCATTCACTATGGTTTGGCAGGCGAGGCGATAATTTTCTGGCTTTTTCTTGAATTTTCGCATCTCAACATCTGTACGAGGAGAAAGATTTTCTAATCCTTCAACAATTTCAACAACACAAGTGCCACACTGACCATAGCCACCGCAATTTGTCATCTTGCCAATCAATGTATATATATCAATGCCATTTTGCATAGCTTTTAGCCGGAGATTTGCACCATCTGCCGCTATTATTTCCTTATCTTCTTTCACAAATTTGATATTACCCATAGCTGATTCCTCGTTGACTGTAAGCCTGATTTTTAAAGCTTCGTATTGATTTAGCTTGATTTCTACCTTACTTATTATATTAATTCATTGCAAAATATTAAGAAATATCAAGTTTCGCAAAAATAAGACCGTAAAAAAATAGGACAGGTACATTACCTGTCCTAAAACTTGGTAATAGATTAACTTACCTAAATCCCACAGCTGCTTGCCAAACAAAAGCAAGCAACAAGAAGAATACGGGAATGACTGGGAGAACATCTACCAGTGGGTCAAAAATTTGGTAAGCTTCCGGCAGTTTTGCTAATAATAGTGTTGCTTCCATGTTTGTTTAAATCCACCTATCCAACACAGCTTTCGTGAACTGCCCTGCCGTCAGACGGACAGAGCTTCCCAATTCATCAGGAATAGCCTCCAGAACTTCGTAGTTTTTTGGTCTTACATTCCCTTCAAGGGCAGGAGTCCTGGTTCCCAAGACCCAAATTTTTTACCCTGAGCATAGTCGAAGGGTTTTCTTGCAACATATACCTGTTAGCTTGGTTTTCGCTTATGGCATTGATGGTCAAGATCATACTTAGTTTACCAGAAAAGGTGATTCGTCATACATCCAGAAGAGAGTTTGTGACAAAGTAAAAACTCTCTTGCAGACGCAATCGCAATCCCCCGCGTTTCCCTCATTCCCTAGCTAAGCCAGTGTCCAAATTCTACGGTGAAGCGATCGCTTAAAATTGCTTGGCGCATTTTTTGGGTGAAGCGAATTAATTCGGTGATGTTGTGAATACTCAGTAAGGTGTAGGCTAAAATTTCTTGCGATCGCACTAAATGCGATATGTAGGCTCGGCTGAAGTTTTGACAGGTGTAGCAAGAGCAAGTTTCATCTAATGGTGTAAAATCTTCACGAAATTTAGCATTTTTCAAGTTCCAGCGATCGCCCTGTACCATTGCTGTTCCATGTCTAGCCCAGCGGGTGGGGATAACGCAATCAAATAAGTCTACACCAGACGCGATCGCGATCGCCATTTCTCGATAAGTACCCACACCCATCAAGTAACGCGGCTTCTCTGGAGGCAAAAGTGGTGCTGTCGCTTGAACAATCTGTGCCATCATCTCTGCTGGTTCACCCACACTCACACCACCAATCGCATATCCAGGTAAATCTAACTTAGCCAAAGCCACAGCCGCTTGAGAGCGTAAATCTAAATATACACCTCCCTGCACAATGCCAAACAACGCCTGATCTTGGCGTTGATGAGCCGTTATACAACGTTCTAGCCAGCGATAAGTCCGTTGAGTAGCAGTTTCTACCTCTTGGCGACTGGCTGGATAAGGTGGACATTCATCAAATGCCATGATCACATCTGCCCCAAGAGTATTTTGAATCTCAATGGAGCGTTCTGGTGTGAGATTAATAATTTGTCCATCATGAGGCGAACGAAAAGTCACACCATCTTCCGTAATTTTTCGCATTTCACTTAAACTAAAAACCTGAAATCCGCCAGAATCAGTGAGCATCGGCCCATTCCAGCCCATAAACTTGTGCAGTCCTCCACCTCCAGCTACAATCGTTTCCCCTGGTTGGAGGTGCAGATGGTAAGTATTAGATAAAACCATTTGTGCCCCAGTATCTCTTAATTGTGCTGGGGTGATAGTTTTGACATTTGCCAGCGTCCCCACTGGCATAAATCTAGGAGTTTCTACAAGACCGTGAGGGGTGAAAAACACCCCTACTCTAGCCTTTGTCTGACTACAGCGAGCCAGACATTGAAAGGAAAAATCCGCACTCAAAGCAAAAGTAACCTGTTGATATTTCAGCTAACATAGCCATCGTGACGCGCCCGACTCTGATGCTTACGCATACAGCGCGGGCTTCTCAGAGACTCTTCGCGCGAAGACATTATCTGAGCTTTAAGGGCGTGCGTCCCACGCGCCTTTATGTTGATAGTTTGGTTAGCGTTATTAGAGTTTACAACTATTGCTTTCAAACCAGTATTTTCGACTTTGTTTAAAAGTAGTAGCCGTAAATATACTATCACAAAAATAGCAATTCCGACGCTCAACGAAGCGTTAGAGCGCGGGGCTTCTTTTTGGTTAAGCTAAATCATTAGCGAGATATATGAACTCTCTATCCATCCTCTTACCTTGGCGTTCTACCCTGCGGGAAGCCACTTCGTGTCTAAGGCGGTTCGTTTAACTTTTTCTCAGCGATCGCTCATTTAATACTCGTAGTATTAGTTCTAATCTTCGCTTTTTTAATAATTCTACCGACCACGGTGATTCTGTTAAAAAATGTGCCAATTAACCTATAGTTCATTATGGCAGCAGTGTTGCAGCAGGGAATAATAAGAACATCGACCCAGTAGGAATGTATCACTGTTCTTCGCCAGTATCCCCATAGGGCTGCTGTAAAAATTCTTCTCGCGTCATCCACTGCTGTGACGTGTGCCGGATGTGATAAATCATCACGGTTTCCCCCTCAATGCCATACAAAATTTTGTATCTCTTTTTGTAGAGAAGGCAGCGGATTTCTTGCCCTACAATTTTTGCTTCTGGCGCAAGCGGACAGCGCTGAGGCATCATATTGAGCGTATCAATCACGCCAAATAACCCATTGAACCACTGAGCAGCGTTGCCGGGGGAATTCTTTGAGATCCATACATAAAAACCTTCAGCATCCGCTAACGCTGTTGGGGTGATTCTAACGCGGTATGTCATGCTTTAATCGCAATTCTGACAGCGCTTCCACCGCATCCCGGTCTTTACCAGCCGCAACTTCTGTCATCGCTTGCCGGATTATAGCAGCCGAGTGTGCTAGTTCCAACTCATCCAGTAGTTTTTGATAGGATGCCGCATCCTGGATGATCACTGATGCCTTGCCGTTGACGGTGAGAACAATCGGTTTATGGCTTTCCTGTAAGTGTTCAATGAAGTGCTTGGCATTGCGTTGAAAGTCTGAAAGGGGGTAAATCTCTCGTGCATCAAGCATGGCTGTTCCCTCTACATGAAATATTCATGAAATTTCATGATAACCTATCAGGCTGAGAAAGTGTAATATCCCAGCTGAGTCTTGAAGGTAGTGAAAATCAACGGATTCGGTCAAGCGGAAATACTGAAACCTGAAGAAATATCGTTGCTGTTTCGTGAGGGTTTTGTCAACCCACGCGATCGCGCTCTGTTAGGTGTCTGCCTCTATGCCGGAGCCAGAATCAACGAAGCCTGTACCCTGCTCAAGGGCGATGTGATCACGCCTACAGGCGTGAGGTCTAAGTTGATTATTCGCAGTTATAACACCAAGGGCGGACGCGACACGCGAGAGATTCAGATTCATCCCATCCTGAAAGACTACTTTGAAGTCTACGCCCCACTTATCAAAGCCAGAGGCAAGAATCCGCACTCTAAGTCCCAGGTTTCTTGTTTAATTCTTCTGCTTTATCAAAGAACTGAAGACCCAATTTTCTCCAACTATCAACACCCTCATGTAAACCCGGAATATTGCGGAATTCCACAACCATTCCTCCTCTAGTATTTTTTCCTCCTCCAATCTCACCTGAAGGCACTTCCGGGAGTTCGGAAACTGCTTCGCCTGTTCGCTTCTTGCCGACTCCTGTCGGCTTATCAATTGGTTTGCCTGCCAACATCACGTCCTTAGAATCCAAGTCGGTCAATGATTCAACGTTGTATGCTGCTGAATCCCCCAACTCTTTTGTTTTTTCAGGGAAGATTAAAATCTGATCTAAAGGTTTACCTTTGTCTTCGGGTCTGCCAATCTCATCCAAAATATTGTCTATGATGCCCTTTCGACTTCCTCTAAACCAATTTTTTTCTGCACCCGTCATGCCATAGTGGCTAGCAATTTCATTGGGAGTTTTCAGCAAAACGGGAACCACATTTTTAATCGTTCCTCGTAAATCTTTTGCTGCTCCTCGCTGCATATAAAGCGCCATATGAGTTACCCAGCCTTCTAAGCCTTTGAAATTACCAGCAGCTTTTCGTTTCTGAGGTGTGTTCGCAATACTCATAAACTTGGCTGTAATCTTCTGAGCTATGTCTACGGCTTTAGCCATATCCACTTTAATTTGTGCATACATACCCTTCTCTTTGTCAGTAGCCGAGTCTGGAGCATCAGAGATTTGATCTTGGGCATACCAATCAATTAATTGATTGTATTGACGCAAATCTATGCCCACATTTGCTTGGATACTTCCTTTATAGTTGTGTCTATCTTTTTTGGTATAGGAGACATCTTCATCGTATGTTAAAGGGCCAACACCATTTATTAAGTCAACACCAGGATATTCTTCTCTCTTTGTTAACCCATTTGTAGCAGTATCTATCTTATTAACGATATCCTCTATTGCGTCCATCGTGTCTTTAAATTCTTTTCTTGTTTGTGCAGGAGGATCCATCACTATTTCTAATAATGAATCATCTCCACCTTCACGGGGGGGCCAATCGCTGCTATTTTTGACGCGATCGTCATGATCAACATCTAATCTAAATTGATTGGTTTTGTCATGTACTATTGTTCCGTACTTAGCTTTACCTTTTGTGCCAATAGTAGTTGCAATATCTTGCTTAAGACTCGCTCTTTCTTGACCCTTTGCACCTAGTTTTTTACCAGTCTTTTTAACTTTTTGTTTATACCACAAGTGCTTAAGGAACTTGCTTTGATCTCTTTTGCCTACATATTTTGTGAGGTCACTTATTGCTGTGTCTTCTTCATTTTGAACGTCGTGTAGCTCTGTAACTTTATCTTGAATACCTTGCACGTCACTGCTTGCTAAATTATCAACTGGCACTGGAATTTCAATTTCTAATCCAACGGCGCGTTGTATAGTATCAACAGAACTGCGACTGATTTGCAAGGGATTATTTACACTTTCATTAGATTGAGATTGTACAGTTGTGCTATCTGAATTTTGTCCACCATTTTGTTGAATGACATGGGTTAACTCGTGGGCAATCAACTCCTGTCCACCACGGCTTTCTGGCTCATATGCACCCTGCCGAAAGAACACATTTTGTCCTGTCGTAAATGCCTTTGCCTGTATCGACCGATTTAACTCGTTTGAGTGCGAATCTGTGTGAACTCTCACACCGCTAAAATCAGTCCCAAACGCCTGTTCCATCGGCTCTTTGATGCTCTGCGCCAACGGTTGCCCACTACCTCGTGTTTGTTGTATCGACGCTTCCAAATCAGATGTAGTAGCCACACCACCCTCTGACACACGCTGCACCGTCGGCTGCATTTGCAATCGTTTGTAGGGAATTTTCGGTTGTTGGAATTTCTGAGTTTGAGGCTGATGAATTCGTTGTACTACTTGAGGTGCTGTTTTGTCTGCCTCTTGCTCAAACTTATCTCCAGGTTCACCGATAGTTAATTTTGCTTGAATTGGTAATTGGGTGTTAGGTCGCTTCAATGAAATATTTGCTATATTGTGACCAAACTGGGATGCTCTTTCCAATCTCGAATGCAATAATCCATCCATCTTGGCTTGCAATATACCCAGGCGCTCTTGCCCCTCTGGCGTAATCGTGCCATATTTCGCCTGTAGTTGGAGTCCGGTTGCCTCAAATTTTTGCTCTTGGAAGGCATCATCTTCTACTTGATGCTGCGACTTATGTTGAGGTGCTGCTTTTTGTCTTTGGATGCCAAAGTTTTTAGATGCAAACTGAGATACCTTATCTGGTGCTTGAGAATTTTTTAAAAGAGATTTTCGGGCTTTGTCTAATGCCATAGTTGCATCTCGCTTTCCTGAGTAGTTCGTGATTGAGCAAAAAGAGTTTAATTTATGCCAAATTTATTCGTAACTTGGAATGGTTATGATTTGTTGCAAATTTTCAGTGAACAAGTTACACCGTATGAGCAATTTATGAATTACTTTTACAATTAGTTTGTAATTCACTGAGATGAAAATCGCTATGTATGTAACAGCTTTGTTACTGAATTATCAAAGCTGACGAAGGGAACGTTAAAGAATTCGTAATTCGTAATTCGTAATTCGTAATTAAAATAAAGAGTTATTTGCTTGATTAGTAGAAAAATTTCCATCTTTGGGTAGATGCATACAATAAATAATGTAGCATGTGCTACATTATTTATTGATAATGTTCAAAAACTTAATTTTTATTTTGTGGTTAAGAAGGCGAAGACAACCCAACTACATACAAACCTTTTTTGCAGCTTTCAGCGTCGCAAGAGTTGCTAGCGGAGCTACTTAAAACGAATCAGAACAGTCGTCGTCAAATTCGGCATCCCATCGGGCTGAGAGTACTTGTTCCATCATCGCTTCGATCGCACTGACATTCAAGCTGCGATCGCGTCGCTCTTGTAAAGGAGTCGAGCGAGGAATCAGCCGCAAACACACCCCTTCTTGCATCAAATCTATATAAGTTTCTTGTTCTGAGGACTGTTTGAGTTCCAAGTAATCAAAACTGTAAACGTTCAGATAGAGCGCATGGTTAGCAACTAGGGTTGACCTTTGCGGATTGGCAAAAACTTCCATCACATCCCCTTCACCCTCACTCAGTACCTTATCTTCTTGGGTGTAGATGTAGTGGACTCGACCTAAATCAGCTAGCAACCGTCGCATGTCGAGCTTATTCACGATAATGCCCGTGTTAACAATGCAAGGAGCTGGTATCCTGGTGTCGGGTAGATGTTGACTCATAAGGAAGTAGCGATTAAAGCTCAAGAGAGTGACAACACAGCTAATCAATTAATTTAACAGCTCGTTGACTCCCTACATCTAAAAAAATATCAATTTTGTAGGGCGATCGTCTAATAATCTTAATAAGTTCTCAACAGAAAAACACAGTACAAAAATTTATCTAAATTGAATGATAACTTTTTTAATTGAGTGTTTTTTGTCAAAACTTATACTCAAAATATTTTATTTATGACTTGGTACAGCATAACAAAATTTTTAAGCTTAATCCTTTCTAAAAGTAAAACTTATCTAAAGTTTTAAAATCAGCTATCATTACTTATGCTGAAACTATCAGTTACTTACAATCAAAAGGAACAGGGGACAGGAGAAGTGTTTCCTGTTCCTTCCCTACCTAAGTATGTTCAGTCATCAAATCGGATTCCTATACGTGACTTATATGACTAAAAAACAGTGTGGAAAAAACTACTGTTAGATTTGGCAGCAAGCGTAATATTTTACACTGCTATCCCGCTACCATTTTTTCACGGCTTAGACTTTCGGGGTGTAGCACTGCTTGCCCCAATTGTAGGCATAGTAATTGGGGGAATTTTAGGGTTATTTGATACGGTAATGAATTATCTGGGAGTGCCGATACTAACTCGTAGTGCTTTAGTAGTGGCTATTTGGATAATGATGACTGGGGGATTACATTTAGATGGAGCGATGGATACTGCGGATGGTTTGGCAGTGGGTGAAAAAGAACGGCGGCTAGAGGTAATGGCAGATAGTGCCACTGGTGCGTTTGGAGCAATGGCTGCGATCGCCTTAATATTACTTAAAACAGCAGCCTTAACAGATATGACCGAAAACCGCTGGTTGTTATTGATGGCGGCTTGTGGCTGGGGACGGTGGGGACAACAGATAGCGATTTGGCGATATCCGTATCTCAAACCCACTGGTAAAGGCGTATTTCACAAACAAGCGATTCGTTCTGGTAAAGATTTGTTACCAGGATTTTTACTCATGATCGGTTTGAGTGGTTTGCTGTTGTTGATCAATCAACAGCGCTTATTGTTAGCGCTGGGCATGATTATAGCTGGAAGTGCGATCGCCACCTCAACTGGCGCGTGGTTCAACCACAAACTAGGCGGACATACCGGAGATACATATGGCGCAGTCGTCGAATGGACTGAAGCCTTGTTTCTGTGCGTGCTAACTGCTTTTTAGGTAATTCGTAATTCGTAATGACGCGACGCTCCTGTGTCGCTCTAAGCGAAGCTA
>NZ_JCACKM010000189.1:0-11468 GCF_059505385.1 Desmonostoc vinosum | reverse complement strand
GCTTCGCTTAGAGCGAGTCCTCGATAGCGTTAGCGTTAGCGAAGCGGTAGCGAGGACTCGAGCGTCAGCGGTAGCGAGGTACGAGCGTCAGCGTAAAGCCTACGGCACAGCTTCGCTTAGAGCGACGCAGGAGCGTCGCGTCATTACGAATTACGAATTACGAATTATTTAATCAGTTCCCAATCCCTTACTCCTCGTCTGGTTCTAAATCGCTGTCTTCTAGTGTATGGTGCGGGATGGCGGCGATGATGGCGTCTATGACTTTGGAGACTGGTAAAATTTCGATGTTGAGGTCGGGGAATTTTTGACCTTTGGGAACGATCGCTCGTTTAAATCCGAGTTTGGCTGCTTCTTTTAAGCGTAGTTCCATTTGGGAGACTGAGCGGACTTGTCCACCTAAGCCGACTTCGCCAATTAATACTGTACCTGGGTCAACGATGCGATCGCGGAAACTGGCAACGACGGCGATGGCGATTCCTAAATCTACTGCTGGTTCGCCGACGTTCAACCCACCCGCAGAGGCGACGTAGGAGTCTAGTTTGGACATGGGGATGCCGACGCGTTTTTCGAGAACGGCGAGAATTTGCACTAAGCGGTTATAATCTATACCTGTGCCTGCACGACGAGGTGAGGGGTAACTGGTGGGACTGACGAGGGCTTGCAGTTCTACAACGATGGGGCGAGTGCCTTCGCAAGCGACTACAATGGCTGTGCCTGGTGCTGGGTCGTCACGGTTGCCTAAGAAGAGTTCGCTGGGATTAGGTACTTCCCGCAATCCGTTTGTCACCATTTCAAAGATGCCGATTTCATGGGTTGCACCAAAGCGGTTTTTTACTGTCCGTAATAACCGATGGGAAGCAAAGCGATCCCCTTCAAAATACAACACAGTGTCAACTAAGTGTTCTAAGACTTTCGGCCCGGCGATCGCTCCTTCTTTGGTGACGTGTCCGACGATTAACATGGTAATGTCTTCGTGCTTTGCTACTTTCATCAGAGCCGCTGTACATTCGCGTACCTGGGCTACAGAACCTGGTGCAGAGGTCAAAGCCGGAAAAAATACGGTTTGGATACTGTCAATCACCGCTAAATTCGGTCTGAGAGAATCGATTTCGCGCAGAATCTCTTCTAAATCTGTTTCTGGTAACACGTATAAATCTGCACCTACCCTCTCAGGATCAATAGCAACGGGAGTGTCTTCGGCTACAGCAACATTTTCATCACTAACGATATTGAGGTCTTTAGATACTCCTAAGCGAGAAGCTCTTAATTTGATTTGTTGTCCTGATTCTTCCCCGGAAATGTAAAGGATGCGGTATTTTTGTGCTAGCTGGTTCGATACTTGCAATAGTAATGTTGATTTCCCAATTCCCGGATCGCCACCAATTAGCACCATTGAACCCGGAACCACACCGCCACCCAGCACCCGATCTAATTCTCCATAGCCAGATTCCCATCGTGTGACTTGGCGATCGCTAATTTGGTCAAATGTCAAAGACGCGCGTGGTTTAGCTGGTTTAGCCGTTGATTTGCCATTGTTCTGACTGGCGTGCCAACTACTTACTCCCCCCCGACTAGGAACATCCACCGCAGATTGGATCGCTATTTGCTCTTCTAGGGAGTTGTAAGTGCCACAGGCTGCACACCGACCAAACCACTGAGAAGATTCTGATCCACATTCATTGCAAACAAAAAAGGTTTTTGGCTTTGGCATTCTTAATTCTTATTCAATAATCTTAATTTTTTTTTAATTCTTGCTAAAAAGTAAAATCCAATAGTAGTAGTAGATAGAGCTTTTTCAAATGAATTCATGGAATGATATCTTAATATTATGGTATTAAAAATTAATCATGAGAAATTTTAGTTAAGGAGCGTTGAAAAACTTGGAAAGTCATAAAGAAAAAATCCTGGTGGTAGACGACGAAGCCAGCATTCGCCGGATTTTGGAAACGCGCCTTTCCATGATTGGCTACGATGTAGTAACGGCTGGCGACGGAGAAGAAGCTTTAGAAACATTTCGCAAAGCTGATCCTGACCTGGTAGTTTTGGATGTAATGATGCCAAAGCTAGATGGCTACGGTGTATGTCAAGAATTGCGAAAGGAATCAGATGTGCCCATTATTATGCTAACAGCCTTGGGTGATGTAGCCGATCGCATCACCGGGTTAGAATTGGGTGCTGATGACTACGTAGTTAAACCATTCTCCCCCAAAGAACTAGAAGCTCGCATTCGCTCAGTATTACGGCGAGTAGATAAAACCAGTGCTTCTGGTATTCCCAGTTCCGGGGTGATTCATGTTGGTAATATCAAAATCGATACAAATAAGCGGCAAGTTTACAAAGGCGATGAGCGTATCCGTTTGACTGGCATGGAGTTTAGCTTGCTAGAGTTGTTAGTCAGTCGGTCTGGAGAAGCCTTTTCCCGTTCAGAAATCTTACAAGAAGTCTGGGGTTATACACCAGAACGCCATGTAGACACCCGCGTGGTAGATGTGCATATCTCCCGGTTGCGGGCAAAATTGGAAGACGACCCCAGCAACCCAGAATTGATACTCACAGCACGAGGTACTGGTTATCTGTTTCAACGGATAATTGAGCCAGGGGAGGAGTGAAGGAGATGAGGGGGATGAGGGAGCAGGGGGAGCAGGGGGAGCAGGGGGAGCAGGGGGAGAAATAATAAATGCTTATCTTCAATTCCCAATGACCAATTCCCAATGACCAATGAAAAAACCTGATCCTAATCGAGTTCTGCGGCGTCTACCTCTTGTTGTCGGCGGGTTGGGCGCTGTGCTTTTGCTAATTAATCGTTTATTAACGCCAGAACTCACGGAATCTCAGGCGCGAGGGGATGTGCTGGGTGTGATTTTGAGTGCGGTGTTGATTTTAACGGGTTTGATTTGGCAACAAGTACAGCCACGATCGCCTGATACTGTAGAACTAATTGGAGAGGAAGGTTTTATCCTGGCTGAAGATTTACCAGAAGCCGTGAAGACAGAACTCGCCTGGGCATCCCATCTGTTATTGACTAATACGGTAACGCGATCGCTTGTAGTTTTCTATCAAGGTAAAGTTTTGTTGCGTCGCGGCATTCTGAGTAATAAATCTGAAGTTGTACCGGGAGTGATTTTAAAACGAGTATTAGAAACACAAAAGCCAGTTTATTTAGTTGCTTTAAATGTATATCCGGGAAAGATTGAGTTTGATTATTTGCCTGAGAATACTCAAGGTGTAATTTGTCAACCCATAAGCAATCAAGGTGTG
Source organism: Desmonostoc vinosum (assembly GCF_059505385.1). Lineage (NCBI taxonomy): Bacteria > Bacillati > Cyanobacteriota > Cyanophyceae > Nostocales > Nostocaceae > Desmonostoc > Desmonostoc vinosum. The sequence goes on along the minus strand of NZ_JCACKM010000189.1, from coordinate 8,210 downwards.
CTGATTTTAGGAGCAAATGCACCTCGCAGTTACACTAAACAAGATGAAAATTGGATTGGAGGAATTGCAGACAAATTAGCTGTAACTCTTAATTCCCACTTGCTAGCTGAATCGGAAATTTAAAATCTTATGCAAATTATTTACTGGCTGTTGATTGCCTTGATGATTTTAGGTATCATCGGTGCTGTAGTTCCTGCTCTACCTGGTAGCAGTTTAATTTTAATTGCCATCATTATTTGGGGAGTTGTCAGTAATTCTTTTGCAGCGATTCAGATACCTTTAATTGTGACAATTATTGTCTTAATGCTAAGTGTGGGGGTGGATATTTTAGCTGGCTACTTGGGAGCAAAACAAGCCGGTGCTAGCAAGTGGGGGCAAATTGGGGCAATTATTGGTTTAATTGTGGGGTTTTTAGGATTATTACCAGCTTTGCCTTTTGGCGGGCCTTTGTTAGGAATATTGTTAGGGCCGCTTTTAGGAGCAATTATTGGTGAATTTCTTTATCGGCGTGAACTAGGGTTAGCGATTAAAGCAGGGATAGGAATTGTTGTTGGTAGTTTGATAGGAAATTTGATTCAGGGGTTGTTGGCGATCGCCGCAGTGATAGTATTTTTAGTAACAACTTGGTCGCAGGTATTTGGTGGTTAAAAAACTTTGCCCACCAGATGCAAATAACCTTTTCTACTCAGCCGAAGTCTTGACTATAAACGTCGCATTCCCTTGGAAATATAAGCCAATAAAAATACAGCTATTCCCATGCCACCCCAGTGCCAATTAGTTATGGTTAACATGGCAATAGCAAAAATCAGCGAACCGAGTATACTTAACTTTAATTGTTTCGACATATTTACTATATCTATTAACAAAAATTTTGAGTGTTTGATAATTTTTAACTCAAAAAGCCATTAAGAAATATTGCGATATCTAGTCATCTTATTGAACCTTGAGATGATAAAAGCAGTTAACTGATAACTGTTAACTGAATTAGTGGAGAAGTAATATTATGAATCTCAAGATGGTTCTGCTTTCAGGAGTGTTGACTGCATTAGTTGGTTCAGTCATTGGGTTAGCGAGTGCAAGAATCGGTCAGCGTGACTTTTATCAACTGAGATTTGAGAGCCAGTATTATCAAGACCTCCACAGTAAGTATGCATTGTTTGGTGCTGGTATTGGGTTTGCAGTAGGAATTGCCCAAGAATGTGTGCGTGAATTAAAAACCCAACAAAAAGACTAAAATAATTCGTAATTCGTAATTCCTCATACTATTCTTGTTAAAGATGCTATGCATAGGGGTATGCTTAGCACAAGTTTCCCATTCCCCATTCCCCTAATCCCCACTGAGCTTCGCTAACGTGGGGGCCCCGAGTTCACCATTCCCCAATCAAATTTCACAAGTAATTAGCCTATTAAAAAAGTAATTGGTCATCTTGGAACCGAAGGGAGAATTCCACCAGCGGGAGGGATGACAACCTAGAGGTGCGTTGAGTGTGTAGTCGAGTTCATCGCATTTTAGCCACTTATTATTTAACCGCCATCCTGTGAGTTTTCCTAACTTTTCAATCACGCTATTATCTTGAGCGATAGTAGTTTCGATACTGCCTCCGACTTGTTGGTAGATTTGGGCTTGGACGCTAAAGCCAAATCTCCCTTGACTGTAAGTTGTCCAGAGTTTATCGATGACTTGAAGTTGGTTACAGGGAAATCTGCGGACATCTTCAGGTGCGATCGCTTCTAAATCTACTGCACCTGTTATATCTAGAATTACCCGAATTGTTTCTTGATCTGCTTGTTGAAAATCACCAGCAGCAAGTAGTTCTTGCAAGCGTTGAAATTTATACACGTCTGCAATCAATAATAAATTCGTTTCGATTTGCGTAACTCTCTCAGGTAAAGTCAGAAGTTGCGTCAAATGCTCAACTTTTGCTTCTAATTCTGTAATTTTGCTTTGTAGCTGTGTGTAATCTTCAGTCATAATAATTCGTAATTCGCAATTAAGATACACTCAAAAGAACAAGTGACAGATAAATTAACCATGAAAAAAGAATGATTCAATTAAGAGAATGATTACCACCAAAAACAAAATGTGGTTCATCCAATCGTCAAAATTCCAATTGCGAAATAGTTGTTTGAGTTTATTGGTATTCATGTTCTCAGTAATCAACTAATAAGTAAGTTTGTAGTCAGCACTTTAATGCTGACTACAAACTGTTTATTTTCACTCGTTTTGTGTGGAAATATTCAAATTTGGTGCGGTATTATCTATTTGAGAGGTAATAGTGACGGGTGCGGTTTCTGGTTGGCTAGCTGGTTGGGGCTTTTTGGGTTTATCGCCTTTACCTGGGGTGAGAAATTGTTGCTCAATGTTCTTAATCACTACATACAAGACGGGAACTAAGAACAAACTCAAAACAGTTGAGATTAAATAACCTCCAAATAAAGCGGTTCCCAATGACCAACGACTCATCGCACCTGCACCTTTGGCGATAACTAAAGGCCAAAATCCCACCAAACCGGCAAATGCAGTCATCAAAATTGGTCGCAGACGTTCTTCGGCGGCGCGGATGGCAGCTTGGGTAATACTCATGCCCAGTTCATGGGATTGGTTGGCGAATTCTACAATTAGAATGGCGTTTTTACTCGCCAAACCAATCAACATTACCAAAGCAACTTGAGCATAAATATTATTGTTGACAACTGGATAAACACCACCTGCTTGCAAGATGTTAGCGCGAAATGCGATCGCACCCAAAGCACCGAGTATTGCTAAGGGGACGGTAAGCATGATAATTGTCGGGTCGATGTAGCTTTCGTACTGTGCAGCCAAGACGAGAAATACCATCACGAAGGCTAAACCAAAGATAATTGGTGCGGCACCAGCAGAAGAACGTTCTTGGAAGGCGGTTCCTGTCCAGGCGTAACCAAATCCTGGTTGCAGGGTTTGGGCGGCGACTTCTTCCATCGCTACCATTGCTTGTCCAGTACTAAATCCTGGTGCAGGGGATGCTTGAATTTTGATGGCGGGGTAAATGTTGTAGTGGGTGATAATTGGCGGGTAATTGGTGCGTTCGAGTTTGACAATGGTACCTAGAGAAACCATCTGATTGTCACGAGAACGAACGTACAAACGGCTGATATCATCGGGTGTAGTACGGAATTCACCCTCGGCTTGGGCGTAGACACGGTAGAGTTGTCCGCCTAGTACGTATTGGTTGACGTAACGCGCACCAAGGTACGTTTGCATTGTGCTAAAGATATCGTTGATGGCGATATTTTGGGCTTTGGCTTGGTTGCGATCGATGGCAATTTGCATCATTGGCGTACCAGATGTAAACTGCGTGAATACCCCTGCTAATTCTGGACGTTGACGAGCTGAATTGATAAATTTTTGGGAGTTATCAATTAAGGTTTCCATGGGTAAGGCAGCTTTGTTTTGGATGAAGAATTCCAAACCGCCTGCACTTCCCAAACCATCAACGGGGGGTGCATTCACCGCAATTAGTCGCGCCCCGGTGATTTTTGTTGCTAGTTCTTTGTTAATTGCACCTGTAACGCCAAATACCGATTCTCCAGCTTTGCTGCGTTCTTCCCAATGCTTCAATTTGACGAACAAGATGGCTTTATTACTGGCGTTTCCTTCAAATCCAAATCCGGCTATGCCATTGACATGTTCGACTTCGGGGAATTTCCGCACGATTTGCTGGACGTTCTCGACAATCTCGGTTGTGTAGTTTAAAGATACTCCCGGTGGCCCCTCAGCGATGATAAAAAAGTAACCTTGGTCTTCTTCAGGAATAAACCCTTGTGGTGTGACTGCATAAATCCAAGCCGATGCTAGTAAGCCAGCGATGAAAACGGGAACCACAATCAAGCGAACTTTAATGAGAAAGGTAACTACGCTGGTATAGCCATCTTTCATCCAATCAAAAAACCGATTGAACCATCTAAATAATACTGCGATCGGGCCGTGAGCTTCGCGGGTGGGACGCATGAGTAAAGCGCCCATCGCCGGAGAGAATGAAAGCGCGTTGAATGTGGAAATTAAAATCGAAAATGCAATAATCAGCGCGAATTGTTTGTAAACAATACCTGTCGTCCCTGGAAAGAATGACACGGGAATAAATACCGCCATCAATACCAGCGATGTAGCGATGACTGCCGATGTCAATTCACCCATGGAATCTAACGCTGCTTGTAAGGGTTTCATCCCTTGTCCCAGTTTCAGGGCGATTGCTTCCACTACAATAATCCCGTCATCTACCACCAACCCTGTTGCCAAAATTACCCCAAATAATGTCAACTGGTTGAGTGTAAAGCCAAAGGCAAACGCAAACGCCATCGTCCCGATCAAAGATACAGGAATAGCGATCGCCGGAATAATCGTGGTTCGCCAGTCCTGTAAAAATATAAAAATGACGAGAAACACGAGTAAGACTGCTTCTAGTAGTGTTTTGAATGCTTCATCCAGCGATGCAGCTACGAATTCGGTGTTATCAAGTGCCACAGTGGCTTTAATTCCAGGGGGAAAACTCTTCGATAATTCAGCCATCCTCGCTTTCACCAGAGCGGCAGTATTCCACGCATTCGTCCCCGGTAGCTGATACACCAACAACGCCACAGCCGGGGAGTTATCAAAAATATTGGTTGTACTGTAATCTTGTGCCCCGACTTCCGCTCGTCCGACATCCCGCACCCGAATTAATGTCCCATCCTGTCCCACCTTCACTACCACATCTTCGGCTTCCTGCGGCGTGCTAAAACGTCCCACCGCCCGCAACGCGATTTCAAATTGTTGTGTCGATGGTGTTGGTTGCTGTCCGATACGTCCCGCCCCCACCTGGATATTCTGTTCACTGATAGCGCTAACAACATCTTGCGCTGTCACACCCCGCGCCGCTAGCGATGATGGATTTAGCCAAATGCGCATCGCATATTTCCGTTCACCAATAATGCGGGCGCTGCCTACCCCTTCGATGCGTTTGATTTCATCTAAGATAAAGCGGTCTACGTAATTGCTTAAGAAAACATTGTCATAGAGAAACTTGTCATTTTTGTCTTTTTCCGAGGCGATCGCATAAGCAATGGTAATAGTTGGCGATTGCTTTTGCGTAATAACACCAGTTTGATTTACCTCTACAGGCAACTGTGATGCCGCTACCGCCACGTTGTTTTGTACCAATACCTGAGCGACGTTCCGATCCATATCTGTTGGAAACGATACATTAATTGCTGTGTCTCCGTTATTCGTCGTTTGTGACGACATATACACAACTTTTTCCGTACCATTAATTTGACGTTCCAGCACCGTCGTCACATTCTCTTCAGCAGTTTTCGCATCCGTTCCCAAGTAATTCGCACTCACCGTCACTTGTTTGAGTGCTAGTTGCGGTAACTTATCCAGGGGAAGTAACGGAATACAAATCCCACCGACAAGGATAATCAATATCGTACAGACTGTCGTCAGAACTGGTCTTGTAATGAAAGTCCGAGAGATACTCATGGGGAATGGGGAGTAGGGAGTGGGGAGTGGGGAGTGGGGAGTGGGGGGATGAAGGGGATGAGGGGGATGAGGGGGATAAAATAACTACTTAATTCCCTACTCCCTACTCCCTACTCCCCACTCCCTACTTCACCGAAATGATGTCGCTATCTGCGGGTTGGATGGGGGCGCCGTTGGTTAAACTCTGAATTCCAGATACAATCAAGTTTTCTCCAGCTTCTAATCCTGAAATTAACTGGTAATTCTGTCCTTGCATTACACCTAATTTCACTGGTTTTTGTCGCGCTACTAGCCCGGATTTGCCATCTTTGGTTTCTGCTTCGGCCACAAACACGAAATCTTGGGTACCGACGGTGGAAACTGCTATGGTGGGAACTAGTAAGCCTTGATTTTGATTCCAGACGATGCGGGCGCGAACAAATTGCCCGTCGCGTAATTTGCGATCGCCGTTGGGAAACCGAGCTTTTGTCAGAATTGCTTGATCGCCAGTATTAACTTGTGGTGCAATAAAATTAATGCGACCACCACGAGATATTTGCTTACCCGTGTTGGGGTCAACTAATACTACTCTCAAACCACGACGCAATTGACCGGAAAGGTTTGTAGGGACTTGGATACGCAAATCTAATTCATCGTTTTGAATGATGCTCGTCAGTGATTCACCTAAGTTAACAAAATCACCAACACGGATGGGGACATCATCAACAACACCGCTAACTGGTGCAACAACGCGGTTATAATTCAAATCTTCGACTTGCAGTGCTGTTTCAGCTTGGGCGCGGCGGAGTTGCGACTCATTTTGTTTTACCGTTGCTTGTGCGCCTTGCAATTCTGATTTTGCTTGTTCTAGGGCGCTTTGTGCAGCTGCGAGTGACTGCTTAGCTGCCTCTAAGGCGGCGATCGCACTGTCACGTTGACTACGACGTTCGTCTAAAGTTTGCTTTGGAGAAGCGCCTTGTGTAACCAATTCTTCTGCACGTTTGTAATTAATTTCTGCAAGTTTAACATCAGCAGTCCGGCTGATAATATCTGCTTGAAAACGCTTAATATCTGATGTCCGTTGCTTAATCTCCGCCTGGGAGGCGAATACTTGTGCTGTGGCACTTTCTAAAGTTGCTTTTTGTGAACCCACCGAAGCAATAGCAGCATCTACCGATGCTCGGTTTCGTTCTGGACGCAATTGGATGATTGGTGTCCCACTTTGTACAAAATTTCCTTGGGCTACCATTACTTTGATCACACGGCCGCTAATTTGCGGGCGCAAAATTACACGCTGCTTGGCTTCCAGCCTTCCCAAAAACTCCGTACTTTGTTCTACAAACGATGTTTCTACGCGTTGCAACTTTACCGCCGCAGGTGGTGGCCCACTTGCTTTTGCAGAAGTTGATTGCTGTTTCGCACCGCAACCACCAATCAACACCGATGCCAGGAGTGCGACACTCCACAAACAGTAGTTAGGTGAATACTTATAATTGCACATACCCAGACACAATTTACTTAAGATGTAGCGGGTTTCGGAGCAATAGACATAAACAGGACTTTTTTACTACTTGATCACATATGTTGCGTGAGTCCTGAGTACAACGTCTTACATCTTATAGAAATGTGTATAAATTCTGAAAATCAATGTAATAAAAATAAACATTTACAAAGAAAGAGAACGGTGCTTGTGGTTCAGTTGAAAAACCAAAACTGTGTGAGCAGAGCCCAATGTATGGCATGATTAGCAGATTGTTGGCAAAATGCGATAAATACATCGAATGACTCGATTTATCCACGACCAGTTCGCAAAGGATTATCTTGAAGAATTACTCAAACCATATGGAGAAGTTCAAGCTCCAAGCCGTGTAGCTGGGGAAGTTCGAGAAATTGATGTATTATTTTCGCCTTTTACTGAACCAAATAATTTAGAAACTCTAGGATTGCTAGGAAGATTTGCAGAATTACCTGCCATATTTGAGCCGTTTCGTAATGCTGTATCCAAAGAAGAGATTTGTGATTGTCTATTGAAATTGTTAGAGGTAAGAGGAGCATTACAAAGGGAAGCAAAGCGAAATAAAACCACTGTTACAGAGTCAGCTATCCCTAAACTGTGGATTCTTACACCAACTGCATCTACACCATTATTAGCAGGATTTAGCACAATCCAAAAGTTAGATTGGTTGCCAGGAATACATTTTCTGGGAGAAACTCTCAGATCAGCGATCATAGCAATCCATCAGTTACCTTGTATCCCAGAAACCTTATGGTTAAGAATACTCGGTCGAGGAACAGTACAACAGCAAGCAATTGATGAGTTAGAAGCGCTACCATCAAATCATCCATTTCAAAGAGCAACGCTAGAATTACTGTACAATCTCCAGCAAAACTTGGTAATGTCTCAAACTGGAGAATCAGATGATAGGGAGTTGGTTATGAGATTAGCACCGCTTTATCAGCAAGATAGAGAACTGGCTAGACAGGAAGGACAAGTTGAGGGAATTAAACAAGGAGAACAACGGGAAGCTTTTCGCTTCTTGAGTCGTCAACTAAATCGCCGTTTTGGCGAAATTAATGCTTCGCTAATTGAGCGAATTCAAGGATTATCTACTGAGCAATTAGAGGTATTAGGAGAAGCATTTTTAGATTTTTCATCAGTTACAGATTTAGAAGCTTGGTTAAATAATTCGTAATGACGCGACGCTCCTGCGTCGCTAACGCTTCGCTATCGAGG
>NZ_JCACKM010000188.1:0-11693 GCF_059505385.1 Desmonostoc vinosum | reverse complement strand
CAGCCAGAAAATTTATTTTCTGGCGAGTATCCGACTTTTGCAAGAGGTCTAATGATGAGTAACCAGTGTTAGAGCAGCAAGATATAAAATACTCTTTTTAAGATTTATATCAGAAATATATTGCATATATAACGGCGATCGCACTAATTTGTGTCCGTAAAAAGGGAACAGGAAACACTTCAACTACGCATGGTGATCGCTCATTTATAATGGAACTTTTGACACTTCCTTCGTTTACTGTGTTAACTGCCGCTCTAAACTGGCTTCCATTGTGCTATTTAAACTATGACCTGCAAGAATGCCACTAGTTAAGTAGTAGCTATCATCATTGACTCGATGTAAGGTTTCAAAACCGCTACGGCGTTGACGATCGCTCAGTACCCAGTAACGCTGCACAATAGTCGTTGGGGCAATCCAACCCTCGCCTTCAATTTGTCCTAAAATATTATGTTGAAGTAAAAAAGTATACTGAAGTTCTCCATTATGCAAACGTCCCTTGTATTGTAGGGAAATTTCGGGGCGATCGCTACCTGGGAATATCAACTTTGTGGCCATAGTGAACCAGTTATCTCGATTCCAAGCTACTAAGGTCATACCCTTGATGCTGATTGGCATCCCATCTCGTTCTAGCCAATTTCCTTGCATTGCCCAGCGTCCTGGTTCTAATAAAAAAGTGTGAGCCACCTTACGTTCCTTGTGTTGATCAAGTATCCCTAAGATATATTTGAAACACAAAAATGTCAGGCAGCTGACTTGCCACACCACTAAATTAGTTTTTGATGGATTTCCCCTAATAAGACTTCTTGAGGTGCGCCTGTGGCGGTTGGTAGGTTGCCAGGTATACCTAGTTGTCGCCAGTAGGCTAAAATAGCAAAAGCGATCGCTTCTTTAAAGTCTGCACTCAAGCCGACTTCATCCGTAGTTTGCACAGGAATTGATGTGAGCAATAACTCTATTTGCCGTTTTAAGTAGAGATTACGACTACCACCGCCACATAATAATACTCGCTGTGGCATTTGTGGTAAAAAAGTGCGGTAACTGTGAGCAATTGAAGCCGCTGTGAGTTCTGTAAGAGTTGCAAGAATGTCAGTAGGACTAAGTTGGTATGCTTCGGCGTCTTTTAAACACTGATGTAAATAAGTTACACCAAATAATTCTCGACCAGTAGATTTAGGTGGAGGTAAATGAAAGTATTCTTGACTCAACCATTGTTCTATCAATGGATTACAGGGAGTACCGTTAGCTGCCCATTTACCATCTTCATCGTAAGTTTTAGCACCAGCGCTTAAATGCTCCACTGCCAAATCCAACAAGCTATTTCCCGGCCCAGTATCCCAACCGCGAATTCTTGTGAGCCAATCGCCATGCCGAGGTGGAATATACGCAACATTACCAATACCGCCAATATTTTGAATACACCGCCCCTCTTGAGGATGACTGAGTAAAAAGGCATCAACTCTCGGCACAAGAGGCGCACCATGACCACCAATAGCAATATCAGCAATCCGGAAATTACTCACAGTTGTAATCCCAGTCAGATGAGCAATCAAAGCCCCACGCCCAATTTGCAAACTGTAACCCAAAGGGACAGAATACCCCGTGTCCCCCTTCGGGTTCGCAGTCGCCTGCGGAGGGTTTCCCTCCTGCAGCGCTGTCTCACCGCGTAAGCGCGTCCCCCTGTCCTCTTGAGGTGGCCGATGATAAACAGTCTGACCGTGGGAACCGATTAATGTGGCTGGTTTGTGACCAGTTTGGATATGTTGAGCAGCTTGAGCAAAGGCAAAAGCGATCGCATCATCTATCTGTGCTAATTCTGCCATTGAAATGGCTTCTCCAGCACAAACTGCTAGTATGCGTTCTCTCAGTTCGGCAGGATAAGGATATGTCGCCCCTGCTAGTAACTCAGTTTTGAGATCAAGTTCTGTACCAGAAATATCTACCAAAGCGGCGTCTATGCCATCTACAGATGTGCCGCTAATTAAACCGATAACGCGGCAAGGAACGACAGTTTGCTCAATCGGATACATATACAAAGATAGTTTTTTTGATTGTACGCGGTAGTTCACTACCGCAGGTTTTCAAACTCTCGTAAGATTTTTAATGAAATCAGATGTGTACGATGTACCTAACTTTTTAGATTTTTATCATCAATTAATTTTAAAGAATATTAATTTATTTTATCTCTAGCTTTCTACAATGGTCGCTGGTGAAGAAATTGATAGCTTTTTCAGCCATCCGCAGTCCCCCGGATTTAGGTATGATATTTTCAAAGCAGTAATTCTCTCTCATCTATGACTCAAGCCTTACCAAAGCTAGTAACCTTTGAGGAATTTATCAATTGGCTGCCTGAGAATTTCAGGGAACGCTACGAACTGCATAATGGAAATATTGTTGAAATGGCGCAACCTGTGGGGGAACACGAAGAAGTTAAAGGATTTTTGACGGTCAAGCTTAGTGCTTTAATTGACCGATTAAACCTCCGTTACTTTATCCCCAACCAAGCTATAGTCAAGCCGCCTGGAAAAGATTCTGGTTATTTTCCAGATGTGTTGGTGCTAAATCGTGCAAATTTGGTAAACGAAGAACTTTGGAAAAAAGAATCTACTCTTAGTTTAGGTGCATCAATACCTTTAGTAATTGAGGTTGTATCAACCAACTGGCGGGACGATTACCACTTGAAGTATGCTGATTATGAAGAGATGGGTATCCCCGAATACTGGATCATAGATTATGCGGCGTTGGGTGGACGTAATTTTATCGGCAACCCCAAACAACAGACAATCTCTGTTTGTAACTTAGTTGATGGAGAATATCAGATAAGTAAGTTTCAAGGCAGTGAGATCATTGTCTCCCATACTTTTCCCGAATTAAATCTTACCGCCAATCAAATTTTTACTGCTGGCGTGGTGTAGCATTAGCGATCGCAATGATTACTTGAATAACGCGGAATGAAAGATTTTAATTTTGTAGAAAAAGATGTCATCAACGGTATAACACTCTATCCCTGAGATGAAGATGTTTGATCGCTGGCGATGATGTGTAAGTCGATGTTTTTGAGTAAGCGGACTAGTTTTTGAGTTAACGAACCTTTAAGGAGTATTTGCCACCGGGATCGTTGACTTTCGCCAATGACGATTTGGGTGATCCGATATTTTTCTGCGACTTCGGCGATCGCCTGAGCTATGTTACTGTTGGTAACGCGAATAAAAGTTCCTTCAAATTCTTTGCACAGTTTTTCACAGTTGTGAATATGTAGGCTTTCTTCTTTGGTGAGGAAGCGATCAAGATCGGCAACAAATACTACATAAAGTGGGGCATTCATATAGTTAGCCAGTCTTGCACCCCGACGTAATAGTTGCAATGAGTTGGGATAGGTGGATACGCATACTAAAACCCGTTCGTGGATATTGCAAAATTGTCCGTTGGGGGTGGTGGCAAGGGCGTTTTCTTCAACGTTATCTGCGACTTCGCGCAAAGCCAATTCCCGTAATGCAATCAAGTTACGGCGTTGGAAAAAGTTATCGAGGGATTGTTGAATTTTTTGTGGTGCGTAAATCTTGCCTTCTAATAACCGTTCTTGCAGGGTTTCTGGTGTAACATCTACCACCACTAATTCGTCTGCTTCTTCTAGAATGCGGTCTGGTACACGCTCTCTTACTACTATGCCAGTAATCCTTGCTACTAAGTCGTTAAGACTTTCTAGATGTTGAACGTTCATTGTCGAGTAAACATCAATGCCTGCTGCTAAAATTATTTCGACATCTGCGTAGCGTTTTTCTTTGACGGAACTGGGAACGTTGGTATGGGCGAGTTCATCGATTAAGGCTAATTGAGGCGATCGCTTTAAAATCGCGTCTGTGTCCATCTCTGTCAATATTAACCCACCGCGAGGAATTTGTTTACGAGGAATAATCTCTAATCCCTCTGCCTTCTCTGCCGTTTCTTTGCGTCCGTGGGTTTCTAAAAGTCCAACAACAACATCAATTCCTTCTTGTTTTAATGCGTGTCCTTCTTCTAGCATCCGGTAGGTTTTCCCCACTCCAGGAGCCATACCAATAAATATTTTATGTTTACCCCGCCGTGCCGCATGAATTGAGTAATTTGTCATTGGTCATTGGTTATTGGTTATTGATCATTTCTCCTTTGTCCCTATTCCTCGTGGACTGAGCGAAGTCGAAGTCCATTCCCCAATCATTGATTTTGCTGACGGTTCAGGTCTTGCAAATCAAGAGCATAATTCAACCGCAGAACATTGACTCCTGGCTCGCCAAAAATCCATAAAAATCTCCCATCGGTGTACTTATTAATTAAAGGAAATATTTCTTGTTCTCGCACTCCACGCGCACGAGCAACCCGCTCTAATTGTTGTAATGTAGCTTTTACGGAAATATGAGGATCTAAACCTGAACCGGAGGTATAAATTAAATCCGCGATCGGTTGAATGTTTTCTTCCCGTAATTTATTTGCTTGCTCTACAATCCTGTTTAGTAATTCTGGATTGCTAGCAGCGAGATTACTGGCTCCTGAGATACCAGTTGGTTTGGCTTTTTTACCTTGGCTATATCTCACAGTGCTGGGACGACCATGAAAATATCGCTCAGATGTGAACACCTGACCAATTAAAGCTGAACCAATTGATTCATTCTTTAAATTCAGCATGATGCTGCCATTAGCTTGATAGGGAAAGAAAACCTGTCCCACCACAAGGATGATTAAGGGATAGATGATTGCTGTTAGCAACCAAAGTACTAGAATTACAAAAACCGCTCTAATAGTTTCTCGAATAAAAGACATCATAAAGATTCCACTTGCGTTCAAAATTTAATTATGTAACTTTCCCCCTGCTCCCTGCTTCTTATCTTCAAGCCAGTCCCACTGCTGTGATCAGTACATCAATCAATTTGATAGCGATGAATGGCACAATTAAACCACCTAAGCCATAAATCAAGAGATGGCGCTGTAGTAATTGATTGGTTGTTCGAGGTCTAAACGGTATGCCCTTCAAAGCAAAGGGAATAAAAGCTGGAATGATCAAAGCATTGTAAATCAACACTGATAAAACAGCAGAGTTAGCGCTGGTCAAGTTCATAATATTTAAGCTTTGCAAGTGAGCCGTAGCAAATATAACTGGAATAATTGCAAAGTATTTAGCAATATCATTAGCGATCGAAAATATAGTTAATGCTCCACGAGTAATTAATAATTGTTTACCAATGCTGATAATGTCAATGAGCTTTGTGGGGTCGGAGTCTAAATCTACTATGTTGGCGGCTTCTTTGGCAGCTTGAGTACCTGTGTTCATAGCTACACCAACGTTAGCTTGAGCTAATGCGGGAGCGTCGTTAGTTCCATCCCCAGTCATGGCGACTAGTTTACCTATTGCCTGTTCGCTTTGAATGACGCTGATTTTGTCTTCTGGTGTTGCTTCGGCAATGAATTCATCTACACCTGTTTCTCTGGCGATGACAGAAGTTGTAATGCGGTTGTCTCCAGTCAACATGATGGTACGTACTCCCATCCGGCGCAGTTGTTCAAAGCGATCGCGGATACCAGGTTTGACTATATCTTTGAGATAGACGACTCCGTAGATTTCGTTATCTAAGCACACTGCTAAGGGTGTACCTCCTAAACGAGAAACTCGCTCGTCAACAGCATCTAGTTCTGGAGTATCGTGTCCATTACGAGAACGTACAAACCCCTTAATGGCCGATACTGCTCCCTTACGGACTTCATGCCCACCTGGTAAATTAGTGCCACTCATGCAAGTTTTGACGGAAAAATCAACTGCTTCTGCTTGGTTATAGTCAAAATCAAATCTTGCACCTAAGTTTTCCGCCAGTCGAACAATTGATTTCCCTTCCGGTGTGTTGTCAAACACACTCGCAGCCCACGCTACATTGGCAATTTCGGCTATTGAATGACCATTAATCGGGATAAACTCTTCTGCTAAGCGGTTGCCGAGGGTAATTGTACCTGTCTTATCGAGAACTAAGATGTTCACGTCTCCACAAGCTTCAACTGCTCGTGCTGAGGTGGCAATAATGTTAAATTGGGCAGCTCTATCCATACCAGCAATGCCAATGGTACTTAATAACCCGCCAATCGTTGTTGGCATCAGCGCTACTAAAAGGGCGATTAAAACCGATACACTGACTGGACTGTTGACATAATAGGCAAGTGCAGGCAAAGTTACTACTACAAATAGAACAATTAAACTTATAGCTGTCAGTAACACCGTCAACGCAATTTCATTTGGTGTCTTAGCACGTTCTGCACCTTCTACCAAAGCAATCATTCGGTCAACAAACCCTTTATCCGGGTCGGCGGTAATGCGGATAATCAATTCATCAGAAATAATGCGCGTCCCACCAGTGACAGAACTCGCAACCTCTGAGCCTGATTCCTTCAATACTGGTGCAGATTCTCCAGTAATTGCCGATTCATCTACTGAGGCGATACCCATAATTACCTCCCCATCCGCAGGGATAATATCGCCAGCAACGACATATATGGTGTCACCTTGTTTGAGACTAGTCGAGGGAATTTCGTTAACCGTACCATCGGGGGCCAGTTTTTTGACAATTGTCTCTAACTTAGTTGAGCGTAAGACATTAGCTTGGGCTTTACCTCGTCCTTCGGCTAGTGCTTCGGCAAAATTGGCTAACCAAACACTCAAGAACAAAATACCTGTCAACCAGCGGTTGAAAAGAGCAGGATGCTTCTGTGGAACTGTCCCAAATAGGTTGGGATCAATTGCCACCGCCAAAGTAATAATTGTTCCCACCCAGACTAGAAACATGACTGGGTTTTTGATTGCAGACTTAGGATTGAGTTTGACAAAAGCATCCTTAATGGCTCTGAGATAGAAGCCTTTGGTATTTACTTTTGATTTTTTGCGTGCTTTGCGGCGATCGCCAGCACGAGAACGTGAGAGTCTATATTTGGAGGTAGTTGCCACCGTATTCATATAGTGAGTGGGGAGTGGGGAGTGGGGAGTGGGGAGTGGGGGACGTGGGGAGTAATCAATAACAAATGACGTTAGCGTAGCGGTAGCGAGTCCGCGATAGCGTAAAGCCTACGGCATAGCTTCGCTTAGAGCGACACAGGAGCGTCGCGTCATGACAAATGACAAATGACAATTCCCCAGTCCCTAATTTCCCTAGCTGCCAGATGCTAGCTTGAAACCTTCGGCTATGGGGCCTAGGGCTAGAACGGGAAAAAATGCTAGCAATCCTAAAATCAACGTCACTCCAGCTGTGGCACCGATAAATACTAAAGAATCGGTTTTTAGAGTACTGGAGGTTTGGGGCACTGGTTGTTTGCGAGATATACTGTCAGCTAATAGTAGGATGGCAATTATGGGAATGTACCGCCCTCCTAGCAAACTAACTAAAGTGCTTAAGTTCCACCATAGGGTGTTATCTTTCAACCCCTCTAAACCGGAGCCATTATTTGCTCCCGCTGAAGCGTATTCATACACTACTTGGGATATGCCATGATAACCGGCATTACTAATTCCTGACAGGGAGATAGGATAAGCTAAGGCGATCGCACTGGGAATCAAAACGATAACTGGGTGAATTAGTAACACGATGCTAGCGAGAACTATTTCACGCTTTTCGATTTTGCGCCCCAAAAACTCTGGGGTGCGCCCCACTATTAACCCCATGAGAAATATAGTCAGAATTAGATAGATAAATAGGTAAGCTATCCCAATTCCTTGTCCACCCCAGATAACTCTCAAAAACAGGTTACTCAAAGTCGAAAATATTCCTTGGGGCATTAAAGAATCATGCATCCCGTTGACAGCACCACACATGGTTGCTGTTGTCATAACTGCCCATAATGCTGTTTGTGCCCAACCAAAGCGGACTTCTTTACCTTCTAAGTTTGGCTGATCTAAGCCAAAGGTAGCATTCACAAGGGGATTTCCTTGTAATTCTCCAATAGCACTCACCCCTACCAAAATTACAAAAATGATAAATATCATCCAAAAAAGCAGCCAAGCTTGTTTGATGTTATCGGCAAATATACCGTAGGTATAAATTAGAGCTGCTGGAATCGCAATCATGGCGATGGTTTCTATGAGGTTAGAAACTCCGTTGGGGTTTTCAAAGGGATGAGCAGAGTTAACATCAAAAAAGCCGCCGCCATTATCACCCAAGAATTTGATCATCTCAAATGATGCTACTGGGCCTCTGGCTAGATACTGTGTCCCCCCGTCTAAGGTTTTCACTGCTAAAGAGCCAGTTAATGTTTGAGGTACACCAATTAAAAGTAAAGCGATCGCTCCTACAATCGAGATTGGTAGTAGTATCCTAGTAATCCCACGGATGATATCTACATAAAAATTCCCTAGTCCTTTACCTGTCAATCCCCGAATAAAGGCAATTCCTACAGCTAACCCAGTAGCCGCCGAAGTGAACATCAAAAAGCCTAAAGCCGCTACCTGGCTAAAATAACTCAAGGTTGTCTCACTAGAATAGTGTTGCTGGTCGGTATTCGTCAAAAATGAGATGGTAGTGTGCAGCAATATATCCCAAGTAGGCGCACCAAAACCATTGGGATTCCAAGGTAGGAGCCTCTGAAAATAAATCAGTAAATACACTGAGATACCCATGAGGAGGTTGCTGTATAGTACTGCTCGGACATACTGCCAACCCGTCATGTCATCTTTCTGCCGTACACCCGCTAGTACGTAAATACTGCGCTCTATCGGATTCATTAAAAAATCAAGCAGTGTTTTTTCTCCCAAGAAAACACGCGCCATGTATCTTCCCAATATAGGAGTGAGTACTACGACGATAAACAACGTTAAGGCAATCTGCAAAAAACCCTGTCCCATATATTTTGTGCCCAATTAAATTTAAGAGGTAGCAAATAAACTCTATTAATAGTGTCTTTTGAGGAATTTGACTACAAGCAATTCGGTGATTTATTGGTCATCACCCTATTTTTTATTTGGATTTACTTTATGCTTAAGATACTTAAACTCTACTCTCTATTTAGTTATGATGATTTGTTTATACAATATAATTTTCAAGTTCGCTACTTTCAAAGATATAAATATTCACTATAATTTTATCAAAATCGATAAATAAATCTAGTATAACTTTACACAATTTTATCAGCATTAAAATAATTAAATCTAATGCACTAGAATAGCTGAAACAATTCAGTAGTAAGCTGTTCCATATATAACTTGCATAATTAGGGCGGGCAAGATGCCCACCCCACAAGAGTTTTATTTAATTTGATTATGTAATTTAGATGTTTTTTAGCTTAGCGTTAGGCTGAAGCCATAACGCACCGACAGATAACTGATATTATAGAAAAAGTTTAATATACAAATTTTGACAATCAAATAACTAATTTATAATTTTTACTAATTCTCTAAAAAAGCAATTAGTTGAATATGAGATAAATGGGATAATTTTGTTTTTTGAAAACTATGATATTAAGTAGATTATTGAATATTAAAGGTAAATTAGATCAGCATGGAAAAACATATTGGTTAATTGCGATCGCCTTTACCATAGTCATAGCATTAGAATATTTAACACCACCAGAATACGTCTTTGGTTATCTCTACACCGGGACAATTTTATTAGCAAACTCCCGATTAAATCGCAGAGCGATGTTAAGCGTCACTCTAGCAGCAACGGGATTAACCTTCTTAAATTTATTTATTCCAGGAGGAAAAATAATTGATCCCCCAACAATAGCAAATAGGCTAATTGCCGTTTTGGCACTGATAGTAACAGCCTGGTTAAGCGATCGCAACCGTCTTAAAGAAGAAGCGATCACTTATACGCAAGCACGATTACGTTCCCAAGAACAGCTCGCAACGATCCGCGAAGATTTTGTTTCCACTTTGACTCATGATTTAAAAACACCCTTATTAGGAGCAATAGAAACACTCAAATATTTTCAAAACGGTCAATTTGGTGAAGTCACCCCAACGCAAGCAAAAGTCCTACAAACAATGGCTCGCAGTCATCAAAATACACTGCAACTAGTACAAACTCTCCTAGATGTATACCGTAATGATACTGAAGGATTAAAACTACAATTAGCACCTATTAACTTAGTGACCGTAGCAGAAGAAGCGATCGCTACCTTATTAGAACTAGCTAGAACACGCCAGGTATATGTTTCTCTGCACTATGGCGAATCAGATTTTCGCCGCGCCCTTTGGGTAAATGGCGACTCATTACAACTAGGGCGAGTTTTCAGTAATCTCCTCATCAACGGTATTAACCATACCCCCCGTGGCGGTAAAGTAGAAGTAGTATTAGAGGATTACTCTAGCGAGCAAATAGTCAAAATCCTTGATAATGGTTCTGGCTTTGACCAAACAGAGTTACCCTATTTATTCGAGCGATTTTATCAAGGACATAGCGATCGCCACCTCTTCGGATCTGGACTGGGACTTTACTTAACAAGACAAATTATTACAGCACATCAAGGTACAATTTGGGCAGAAAATCGCTCACCACGCGGCGCAATATTTGCCTTCCGCCTTCTTGCCTGTCCACCGCCAAGGTGAGGGGGATGTGGTTTGACTTCTCCTGTCAAAGACGCTCTTGCTAGCTTGCTACCGCGTGGGGGTAGGCGGTAGTTGAATCTCGACAATCCCCAATCCCCAATCCCCACTCCAAATGACAAAAATCCTACTCGTTGAAGATGATGAATTGTTTCGCCTTGGTTTGCGGATGCGGTTGCAGCAGGAAAGTAGTTTAGAAATTGTGGCAGAAGCAGATGATGGGGAACAAGCTGTAGATTTGGCAAATCGCTATCCCCTAGATTTGGTTTTGCTGGATATAGGTTTACCAGGAATTGGCGGGATTGAAGCTTGTCGCCAAATTAAGCAGCAGCATCCAACTTTACCAATTCTCGTTTTGACATCTCGTTCCGAAAAACCTTTAATTTCCAAGTTAATTGCTGCGGGGGTTCAAGGTTATTGCCTCAAAGGTATTCCAGCTGAGTCTTTAATATTAGCAGTGCGTTCAGTCGCGGCGGGAGCTTCTTGGTGGGATCAAACAGCCACAACAGAAATTAGGGCAGCTTTTGCAGGTAATTCCCTAGCATTAGCGATAAAAGCAGACGAACCTTTAGAAAATCCCCTCACAAAGCGGGAACAAGAGATTTTAGCACTAGTGGCAACAGGCAAAAGCAATCAAGAAATTGCCGAGATTCTCTACATTGCCCCTGGTACAGTACGGGTTCATGTCCATGCCATCTTACAAAAATTAGAAGTACGCGATCGCACCCAAGCCGCAGTCTTAGCCATCCAAAAAGGATTAGTCGCACCAGAATTATTAACTAGCTTGAAAATAGGGAACGGGGAAGTCTAATACTAATTCGTAATTCGTAATTCATAATTCGTAATGACGCGACGCTCCTGTGTCGCTCTAAGCGAAGCTATGCCGTAGGCTTTACGCTGACGCTCGTACCTCGCTACCGCTAACGCTAAGGTAGTTCGTAATTAAGAAACTCTTATTTAGTATGGGTTTCTGAGTTTGAATGTGTAGCCGAATTTTAGAGAATTGGTATAACTAGTCAGTAGGGTGCGTCAGTACAAATAATCTCTTGGTCAATTCAGGGTTTCTCTTTCCTGATGCACTAGACCTCTTGCAAAAGTCGGATACTCGCCAGAAAATAAATTTTCTGGCTGATACTCAAGTCGGTTT
>NZ_JCACKM010000187.1:111-11723 GCF_059505385.1 Desmonostoc vinosum | reverse complement strand
ACACCTCACAAAAATGTTCAAATTGTGGTGTGATTGTGAAAAAATCTCTATCAACTCGCACCCATGTTTGTAGTTGCGGTTGCAGTTTGCATAGAGATGAAAATGCAGCAATTAACATTTTGAATCTTGCAAGACAACGGCAGTTGCTACAACGCTTTGAACCCCAACGCGAGTTGTTCATGGGGGAAACCACGCCACTTGCGCGGCTGTCGGGAAACCCGAAGGGCGCAGTGGCTCCCCAAGACACACTCGCTCCGCAAAGCACTGCCTCAACTAGGGACGGGCAGTCCCGAAGTAACGCTGTAGGACTCGTTGCCTCTACTTTGCTTGGTGAAAACCTGGTAGAGCAAGTGACGAGGTAGATTACAGAATCCCCGTACCTTCAGGTCTGGGAGTGTCAATGTTGTAACAATGGCAACCTGATTGGATATCAAAATTGTGTGTATTTTTTAGTAGCACTCCCACGCTTTTAAGTCTTTGAGGGATTTGCTTAATTTAGTATGGGTTTGTGATAGTTTGGAATTGCAGCTTTCAACAGCAGACTTCCCCTAATGGGATGAAAAAGTTAAAAGTAGATTGCGATCGCATTTACTAACAGCAGCATTTTTTGCTAAGCTATCTACAAAAAATTTGGTGTGTTCAGACTTCGCTAAACACACCAAAAACTTTGCAACATCAGTAATTAATATTACATGATATATACAGTAAAATTAACTAAATTATCTTGACCAAATCGCAGCATATCACCATTAATCAGGCGATATTGCACACCAGGAGTAAGAAGGCTGTTGTTTAAATAAATACCATTCGTACTCATATCAACAATGATGTATGCGTTTTGTGACCAATCCCAATCGACTCGTGCATGGCGACGAGAAACTATTCCTTCATGGGGGATACCAGTCAGATCAATTTCTGGGGCGATTGTCACACTCTGACTACGGCGACCAATAAAACCTCCTTCTCCGTGCAAATGAAACTCCCTGCCTGAAGTATGAATTAGCTTCAAAACTGGTACTCTTTGCTGTGGTGGAGTATAAGCAGGTTGCGGTGGCACATAAGAAACCCGCTGTTGATAGGATGTCGAATAGTCAACGGGGGCTGGAGGTGCTTGAGGAGTTTGGTAACTAGGTTGTTCTACTGGTCGCTGAGACTGAACAGGTGGTTGACTAGGTGGTTGTTGAGGTGGTTGGCTGGGTGGTTGACTAGGTGATGGCGCAGGGGCAACCACATTACCAACAGGAGTAGAACACCAAGGGCAAACCTTAGCATTGTTGGGCAGGGCGCGGTTAAAATATTCGCAAGTTGGGTTAGGGCACCGATTTGCAGGCATAGGAGTTTATATCATCAGGCATAGGTTGTAAAGGTACAAGACCTACTTTACTAAGCAAACACTGACCCTGACGAGTAGTTAGCATCTCAGCAAATGTAGAACCGCTAGGTGGGCGGCTGTTGTCTTTAGGGTACACTACAAACATCAAGTACCCCAAGGGGTAACTTTGGAAAGTGTTTACATCAAAATAAAAGTTGTCATGCTGGCATAAGTCGTCTAAGGTATTGATTGGGCGACGCTCCAGCCTTTGAAACAGAGGTTGACTAGGTGGCTTATTGCCGTCAACTATGGCTAGAGGATAGCCAGTACACTGATCCCAAGTTTTGCTAAGAATACCAAAACTAATGATGCCAGTATTCCGTCCTTTTTGAACTTCTTGACGTATCTGGTTCTGGGTTGCTGTTGTATCAAGTTTTGTGACATTTGCATCAAATAAAGCCTTGGCTTGATTATCGTTTTTGAGAACTATTTCTTGAAATTTTTTGATTGCTTCAGGTTCGGTTGGTGCAAAAGCTTTTACAGCAAGATTGGGAAGTTTTTGATTAATCTGCTGCCAATTAGTAATTTTACCTGTATAAATTTGCTGCAATTGTTCAAGAGTAATTTGTCCTCCTAGATAATTAGCTAAATTAGTATCTTTTTTATTAAATGCTACAAAAACAAGTAAACCATCATATGCAACTGCTTGTTTATCTAAGTTGTCTGTGATGCTGTCTACCAAACTAGTAATTGCAAAATCTTTTTTACTTGTTTGGACTTCTTCGATGCTTTTTGTAGGATTCTTGACATCCGGTGATGTGATGGGTTGATAGATGAATGTTGCTGTTGCTCCTGGTTTGGGGTTGGTTAATAAATCATTTAAACGGCTATTATCTACTGGTTGCTTTAAAATAAGACTCCATGTACTGATATTTTCTCCTGTATAATTAAACGTTCCTGTTGGCACATTACTGACTTCAGAAAAATTCCGCTTCAATTTGGGCCATTGTACCAATCTGTTATTATCACCTAGCTGATGACGCTGCCAAAAATAATACCAAATTCCTCCTCCCAATAAGAGAAAAACAAAAATTAGTAATAGAATTATTAAGCGGCGAAAACGCTTTTCTTTTTCTTGAGCGTCGTCAAGCGATCGCCTCAAACTTTCTGCCTGTTCTGGTTGAGAAAGTTGTAATAGTGCCTTGCGAGCCATTTCCGCACTGGCAAAAGGATTCTCTAACCCAATTAAGCGATAAAGGAATTGCCTTAAAGCATCATCTGTATCTGGCCATAGTTGATCATCTTTTGGATCAAGCGGTTGATTAGAAGAGTAATTAGGTGTTCGTTTTGCCCATAAATAAAAAGCTACTAACCCTAAAGCTTTTAAATCTTCAATTGTGTTACCAGGTGGAGGTGGGTTAATAATTGGAGGAATAAATAAGTTTTCCCAAATAGCTAAATCGCCAAAATATATATAAAAATCTTTATTATTTTCTACATCAATCAAAATACTATCTAAATTGATGTTGCCATGGGCGATACCCTGCTGTATTTGGTTTGAGGGAAAACGCAACTTTTGTGTATGGAGAAACTCTAAGGTTTGCAGAGCTTGATTGAGTAATTCTCGTATTTGCGGAGCAGTCATTGCTCCATTGTCCATTAAATACCGACTTAAAGTTTGGGATGATTCTAGTCCTGTAGAAATTAAATAACAGCGTTCTCCTTTTTCATCTGCGATCGCTTCTAAAGTGTGAATCAAGCGAAAAGTTTGAATTCGACTATCCGCTAAATCCACTCCTCCTATACGTTTGAAACTTTCTTTGCGCTTGCTTGTTTCACTTTCATTAAAACAACGATTAGGTAGCAGATATTCTTTAATGATTACAGGTTGCTTATCCTTAAGTTGAATAGCCGAGTAGAGGCGGCCTAAACCCCGCACCCCTAAAAAGTTGGTGACTTGATAATTACCCTGATTGCCTTTAATCTCCGATTCTAGGGGTAAAGTTGCCGGAAAACCACACTCCAAACAAAACTTAGCGCCTTTGATTTGTTGCGCTGTTTGAAAAGGGCGATCGCAAGTTAAAGGAGAATTGTAAGAGCAAGGGTATTCTTGATACAAAGATTCAAATACAGGCATATACAAACAGTTGCGTGAATTGCTTCTTTATGCTCAAGCTTTCACAAGTCCCAGCTTAATAGCAGCTACAATAGCTTGAGCGCGGCTTGTCACCTTCAATTTATCAAAAATACTTGTCAGATGCGCTTTGACAGTGGCAATTGTCACATATAAATGCTTAGCGATTTCCTCGTTAGAAGCACCTTGAGTTAGCCAATGCAAAACCTCTTGCTCTCTCTCTGTTAAATGCAACTGATGACAAGCCCTCACAGAAGAGTCTGAATAAGCCTGGAAAAAACGGAAAAATCGACTAGCAACTTCCGCAGGTAGATAAATCTCAGACCTAGTTACAGTATCAATAGCTTCATATAACTGAGTCGCCAAACGATTTTTAAAGACATAACCCGCTGCACCCCCCTGCATAGCCCGAAAAATCCACTCATCTTCTTGATGAGCTGATAATACTAAAACCTTACCAGCATAAGAAATTTCCTTAAGACGCGCTAAAGCCGTAATGCCATCACTCCCAGACAATTGCAAATCCAGCAAAATCAAATCTGGAGAATTTTGGGCTGTAAACTTTAAAACTTGCTCTACAGAATCTGCATCACCCGCCACTTCTATCAGCAAAGAAGAATTAATATTATAAAAGTTGAGCAGGGTACGTAACCCTTGACGGAAGCGTTCCTCGTCATCTACCAGTAAAACCGAAAGTTTTTGATTCTCGCCCATTTGCAGATACCCCCTAACAGTGCTATGCAGAATCTAGTACGTAAAGCTCTTTATCTAACTAAAGATTCTTTGGTCGAGGCAAAATGAAAGAAAACTGTGCGCCTCTATCTGATACACTGTCTGCCCAAATGTTTCCTTGATGATCCAAAATAATTTTTTTAGCAATAGTTAAACCTAGTCCTGTACCTCCTAAACGACGTGAATAAAAGGGATTAAATATTTTTGGGATATCTTCTTGAGATATTCCTGGGCCTTGATCTGAGATTTTAATTAAAACTTCCTCCTGGAAAATCTGCCAGCTACAACTAATTGTTCCACCATTGGGACTAAAATGAGCCGCGTTACTGAGTATATTATCGAACACTTGCTTGATTTGTAAGCGGTCTATCTTCAAAGTAGTAGACGTATCGGGAATATTGATCTGAAGTTGCTTTTGATTAATTAGAGGTTGTAAACAGTTTAGACTTTCGACTACTATACCTTTTAAGTCTTGAGGGGCTATTCTTAATTTTGCACCTTGACCACAATCAATAATCTCATTTAAGTTCAACTCTAAATCTTGGATGCTGTTGCCAATAATTATTGCTTGCTCTTGCCAAGGACTATTTTGCAATCCCAAATACAAATTATGTGCATACAGTCCGATCAATGCTAATGAGTTACGCAATTGATGACCGATACGATGAAGTATATCTTCTAGTAGTTGCAGCTCAGATTTTTGTCTCCCATGATCTGAATAAAGGTCTGCGTATTTGCTTAGCAACATAGCAGAACGCTGCACATACTGCTGCGAATTTGAACAAAGAGGTTCAGAAGTAATTATTTGGATGTATTCAGGTTTTTGATTTTTATAGCCGATTGGGCAAATGTAAGCAATAAATTGTAAATAATCAAGTTTGAAAGATTGTATCGTCAAAACATGAGGAAAGTTTGTCAGCCAAGCTTCTGATCTCAAATAAGCCAAAATATGTGATGCAAACGGGACTTGATTTTGAGCATAATTCGTCACTTCCTGATGAGCTTTGAGCAAAGAATCATAGTAAACAAAACGAGCAAATAAAATCGGATGCTGACTAGTTAACTGTTCTGCTTGTAGCTGACAAAAACCTTGTATATCAGGGGAATCCCAATAATTAGAGGTACTGCCAAGTTTTGGCCGAGAAAAGCCTAAAGTCATAGCTTTACCCACTTTTTCTAACCAACATACTTAATACTCTGACGAATAGTATAAATTTATGCGGTACACCCAAGGGTTATTTTTTAACAAATAAGTTAGATTTGAAACTTAATATACAAAGAATTATTAAGTAAAGATTGGTGTACGGGAGTGGGGAGTGGGGAGTGGGGAGTAGGGGAAGAGATATTTTCATGGTTTCATTGTGTAGTTCTTAATATGGGCGGCTAGTTTTGAAAATAAAGGCAAAGCAAAAACCTAAAAGCTAAATTATTTTTCAATTCCCCACTCCCCATTTTTCAAAATATCGACAAAAGTCTAATTAACTTCCCAAGCCTAATTCAGATACTCTAAAGGCATCTGGATTTAGCTACCAGCACAACACCTTCATGCTTATCTTCGTTCTTCAAACTTTGGCCGAAATTCTAGCTGGAGGAACTTCACTTACCAGTACAGAGCAAATTGAGTTTAGTCATCCCAGTAATCGCAGAGAAGAGGGAGCAGGCCCAACTCTCAATTTATATATTTATGATATTCGTGAGAGTAGACAATTACAACATTCTGGGAAGCAAGTTGAACGCAAACTTACACGCGCTCTACAACCGGCCACTGTAAATTGGGCCCCTATATGGTTTGATGTTTCTTTAATATTAACGGCCTGGGATAGAACAACTTTAGGCGAGCATCATTTTCTTGACGAAGCACTGATTGTGCTTATGCGTCATCGCTGTTTACAAGAGGAATTTTTGGTTCCCGAATTGCGGGGTAATGGTGGTTTGCCAATGACAATTGGACTAGAGCCGTCAATTGAGGCTGGAACTTTGTGGAGCGCTCTGAATGTACCTTTACGTTCAGCCTTATATTTGACAGTTACGGTTCCTTTGAATACACAGCCCACTTCCATACCTTTAGTTTGGGATCGAATTTTCAATTTGCGAAACCAATATGCTCCAGAAGGTAGCAGCAGAGTGTTAACTCAGCGGGTAGCAATTGCAGGTATTGTGAAAAGTGTAGTCACAAATCTGCCGTTATTAGCGACAGAAGTGACTTTGAGGGGAACTAAAAAGTCTATGGAATGCACCAAAGATGGACTTTTCTTTTTTGAAAATCTTGAGATAGGTAACTATGTTTTGAATGTGAATTGTCCAGGGTATTTACCTCAAAATGTAAATGCATTGGTGGATAATCAAAGTCATACCTTCAAAGAAGTTTTATTAACTCCTGAATAAAAAAAATTTACGCAATTGATTCATGTACTTTCTGTAATGATGTTCAAGGATCAAGAGTCTAAAAATTCAGCTACTTTTTGAACTTTTGACCCTAGACAACGTTGTAAGAAAAAAATTATGGCACTTGCGTAAGTTATGAATCACTAAATTTTGACTAACTTGGAGAGATTTTCATGGCCAGACTTGATTACTTTGCTCCTGGTGTCTATATTGAAGAATTTGACCGAGGTAGCCGGCCGATTGAAGGTGTTAGCACAGCAGTTGCTGGGTTTGTAGGTTTTACAGAAGATATTCGTGATGATGCTGAGCTATGTAAGCCCATGCTCGTGACGAATTGGACACAATATCTGAACTACTTCGCCCGTCCCAACTCTGATGGTTTCACCGACTTTAATGCCTATTTACCCTTTGCGGTATATGGCTATTTTATGAATGGTGGCGGTCGCTGCTGGGTAACAAGTATTGGCACTCAGTTACCAGGTACACCCAAACCCTCAACCACAGAACCTGCGACTCTGCGAATTAACTCCAGAGGTAATCGTCCATCCCTGCGTTTTACTTTGCGTCCAGAGCAAGCGGCAGGTGGATTAGTCAATATCTTCATTACTGATGGTTCGCCTCGCGCTTTACCTGAAGGTACAGAGGGAGAAGCCCCACCAAACACAGGTGAATATTTCACGATTCAAATTCGGCGGGGAGATGAAATTCTAGAGCAGTACGAGAACTTGACGATGAACCGCGAGCCGTCGGCTCAAGCAGCAACTTATGCGCTGGCAGCATTGCGGAATTCGATGTATATCACCGTAGAAGACATTACTCAAAGCGGACAACCATTAACGCGCCGTCCGGTTAATGGTCAGTATGAGCTAGCGCCACCAATTGTTGCTACCCCACCCGACAGATTTTCGCAAGATTTAGAAGGGGTACGTGATGACCGTACAGGGGTACGTGGGATTTTTGAAATCGATGAAATCACGATGTTGGCGTGTCCTGATTTGATGCGGGCTTATCAAGCGCAAGTGATGAACCTAGATCAAATCCACGGTGTCATGGAATTGATGATTAGCATGTGCGAGGGTTCCAGTAGTGGTGATATTCCCAACCCACCCAACCGGATGGTTGTACTCGACCCACCGCCAGAAGCTGTTAAACCTCAACAAGTTGTGGAATGGTTAAATAGATTTAACCGTCGTTCAATGTTTGGGGCCTTATATTATCCTTGGATCAAGGTTCCTAATCCACGCGATCGCGGTAATCCCATTCTCGTACCTCCATGTGGTCATGTCATGGGTGTTTGGGCACGCACCGACGAAACCAGAGGTGTTTACAAAGCCCCAGCAAACGAAGTACCCAGAGGTGTAATTGGTTTAGGTTATGAAACCAATTTCCGCGAACAAGAATTATTAAACCCCATTGGTATCAACTGTATCCGCAGCTTCCCTAATCGCGGTATCCGCATCTGGGGCGCACGTACTCTCGTTGAACCAGATAAAACAGAGTGGCGTTACATTAGCGTTCGTCGGTTGATTAGTTACCTAGAAAAATCTATTGAGTTGGGTACTCAATGGGTAGTTTTTGAACCGAACGACCAAGATTTATGGGCACGGGTGCGGCGTACAGTCAGTAACTTCTTAGAGCGGATATGGCGTGAAGGTGCTTTATTTGGCGATTCACCAGAAAAAGCATTTTATGTCAAGTGCGATGAAGAACTGAATCCACCAGATAGCATCATTTTGGGTCGTTTATATGTCGAAGTGGGTGTTTGCCCAGTTAGACCAGCAGAGTTTGTCATCTTCCGCATCAGCCAATGGAACGCGCTTGATGATCAGGAATAGTATTAGTCATTAGTCATTGGTCATTGGTCATTAGTTTTGAACAAATGACTAATGACAAAAAACGATTTTTCCACACTATCAACTTATTTAGGAGACAATTATGCCGGGCGAATTTCTTACTGGTGCCGTCTTTTATTTAGAAGCAGACGGAATTACTGACAAATTTGTACAATCAGTCGATGGATTAGGATCAAACACTGGCGGTACTAAAGGTGTTGTTGGTTCTGGTAAAAATGGCAAAGTTGCACGTCAAAATACTCCAGGACAAGCAGAATTTGATGATGTCACAATTACAGTCAATTATGATGGCGACAATACCATTTATCAATGGTATTTGAAGTGTAATAAAGATGGCGAACCCCGCGAATGGGATGGCAATCGTAAAGCAATGTCAGTTGTTGGTTACGGACAAAGTAAGGATACTGAAATCTTCCGAATCAATATGAAGAACTGCTACCCCACTAAATACACAGCTCCTAAGTTTGATGCTAAAAGCGGTGATATTGTGACAGAACAAATCACAGTATCTATTCAGGGTTTTGAAATTATTTCAAAATCAAAAACACTAAAGTCTTAGTTCTCTTTAGTAGTTAGCGTTGCTCAGATCCCCAACTTTTAAAAAAGTTGGGGATCTAGCAGCCGTCAAAAATTTTAAAAAAAATCTATTTTCATATTGTGAAATGCCGTGGCTCCATTGACATCTGAACTTCTTACTAGCTATCGTTTCTTTTTAAGATTGGGCATAGGTGGAGGTGAAAATGATTGCTACTTCCTAGAATGTCAAGGATTTAAAAGAACACAAGATGTAATTGAAATTTGCGAAGTCACTTCTCAAAAGCGGCAAGGAGGATCAAAAGGTCTACCAGTTAGAACTAAGCTTCCTAGCAATTCTAAGAGTGGTAATATCACGTTGCGTCAAGGTTTAAGCAGTTCTAAAAACTTTTGGAAGTGGTTTGAAGACGTTGAAAAAGGACAGTGGGCTAAACAACGTCAATTTATTTCTTTATCTATTTATGATCAAAAATCTAAAAAAGAAGTTAGGTTTGAATTAGCTGGTGCTTGGCCTACTAGTTACAAAATTGCTGATGTCAGTGCTAAAAGTAATGAAATAGAAATCGAAGAATTGGAAATTGCTTTTGAAGAATTTAAGCGTACACAATAATTAGGAAAAATATGTTTCCCACAGAGTTTGAATTTACGCTCCCTAAAGGTTATCTAGACTCAGAAGGAAATCTTCATCGTACAGGAATCATGCGATTATCAATGGCAATAGATGAAATTGCCCCCTTGCGCGACCCACGAGTTAAAGCTAATCCCGTTTATGCCACAATTATTATTTTGTCGCGTGTGATTACCCGTTTGGGTGCTTTATCTGAAGTCAGTCCGGCAATAGTAGAAAACTTTTTTGCTCAGGATTTAAATTATCTTCAAGATTTTTACCGTCGAATCAATGGAGCAGAAGAGAAAAATTCTCTGCCAGAAAATACAGCAAATTCTCCTGAATTACTGCTTTCTAATTAAGTTTTTGTCATTTGTTTTTTGTAAATATAAATAACTAATGACCAATGACCAACGACTTAGGACAATCCTGACCATAGAAAAAATTTGATAGTTTATGCCCCGTAAGAAGGATACTCTCCACACTGAATTTAGCTTCACTCTCCCTAGAGGATTGGTTGACAATCAAGACCGAGTGCATCGTCATGGAATGATGCGTTTAGCCACTGCCAAAGATGAAATTGTGGTGCAACAAGAATCTAAAGTTCAGGAAAATCCTGCTTACGGTGTGTTGGTGATGCTTTCAAATGTGATTACTCGTTTGGGTAGTTTGACCTATGTCAGTCCTGATTTGCTCGAAGGACTGCTTCTATATGACATCGCCTATCTCAGGGAATTTTACAACCGAATTAACCAGCAAGGAAATGCACATATTCCTGCACAGTGCCCTCATTGTAATACCGAGTTTTCGGTGCAACTAGAATTAGCGGGGGAGTCATGAGCTACCCCTCTGATACTTTATATGAGGAGGTAGCTTTTATTGCTTATTATTTTCATTGGTCACAAAATGATATTTTGAATTTAGAACACACTACCCGTCAGCGCTGGGTAGCTGAAATTAATAAAATTAACCAAAAATTAATATGAAAGTAAAAGTTAGCTACTCACCAAACATAAGTGAAGTCAACGAGATCGAACTGAACCCAGAAACTGCAAAAGGAGGAGAATGGTTAATAGGCCGCTCTCCAGATTCTGATGTAGTCTTGGACAGTCCTGATGTTAGTCGGTTACATGCCAAGTTCTTAATTAAAGCTGGAAGTCACTACTTTAGTGACCTTGGCAGTAGAAATGGCTCAATAGTCAACGGCAAACAAGCTGAGAAAGACAGACCATATGTATTAAAAGATGGAGACGTGATCCGAATTGCTGATTATGTTCTCATTGTGGAAGCAGTCACTCCTCTGTCTGAGCAACTACCAGAAACAGTATTCAGGATTATAGACCCTTCATTGTTTTCCAGACCGCGACCAACTGAAAGTGTCAGCAGTTCCACTAATGCTGAATCAGTACCAGAAGAAGCTAGTCAAACTACGGATGAAGTAGAAACTCCTGAAATTGTCAATGAAGTCTCAGAAGTTGCTTCTGGTGAATCTGATGAAGACAGCGAAACTGCTGAAGCAATAACTACGCCAGAAAGCACAACGGAAACATCTGAAGAAGAGAGTGCTGTTTTAGATTCTCTTAGCGAGGAACTGACCGATTTTGATCGAGCAGTTGCCGCAGAAGCCACCTATGTACAGCCACGTGATATATTCGCTCCTGAACAAGAAAGCCAAGTTCCAGCAGATATCAGTGCAGAAGATGAGGAAGAAACTGAGGAATTTGTTGGAGAACAAACTGTAGTTCAACTACAAGATACAGACGAATTTGTTGGAGAACAAACTGTAGTTCAACTACAAGATACAGACGACCAAATTCCCGAAGTTACCAGCGATGAAACTGAAGAAGTAGAATCTCCCGAAGCGATCGCCACCGAAGAAGAAGTAGAATCTCCTGAAGCGATCGCCACCGAAGAAGAAGTAGAATCTCCCGAAGCGATCGCCACAGAGGAAGAATTAGAAGAAGTCGAATCTCCTGAAGCGATCGCTACCGAGGAAGAACTAGAATCTCCTGAAGCGATCGCCACCGAAGAAGAAGTAGAATCTCCCGAAGCGAT